>MHYY01000017.1:35939-42680 GCA_001830285.1 Planctomycetes bacterium RIFCSPLOWO2_12_38_17
TCCTTGCCGAAGCCCAGGCTAAAAATGGCATAGATGTTACCGTTTTGGCTACGTCTCTCACGAAAGAAACGGTTATTGAAAATATTAATGCGGTTAAAGTAATTAAAGCAGGGCGAGCTATAACGATTTCAAGGACACCGCTGAGTCTTTCGTTTCTAAAATTTATCCACAGAATGAAAGTAGATGTTTCTCATCTCCACTTTCCTTATCCTTTTGGTGAGTTTGCAAATTATTTTTTAGGAGTGGCGAAGCATACGATAATTACCTATCATAGCGATATAGTAAAACAAAGATATATTATGAAATTTTACAAACCATTACTTAAAAGAATACTGAATAAGGCAAATCGTATTATTGCTACCTCGCCTCAGTATTTAGAAACGTCAATATTTTTAAAAGAGTTGAGACACAAATGTACGGTAATTCCCTTGGGGATTGACATTAACTATTTCAGTAAATCAGACAGGTTTGTTTCGGAAGATATTAGAAAGAAGTATAAAAATCCAAATCTGATATTGTTTGTCGGACGTTTATGCTACTTTAAAGGACTGGAATATCTTATAGAGGCAATGCAGTATGTGAATGGGAAATTATTGATAATCGGAACCGGACCAGAAGAACAAAATTTAAAGGCAAAAGTAAATAAAGATAATTTAAATTGGAAAATCATATTTCTTGGCAACATTTCAAATAATGATTTGCCTTCATATTATGATGCTTGCGACCTCTTTGTTTTACCATCTTCACACAGAAGTGAGGCTTTTGGGACGGTAATAATAGAAGCTATGGCATCTGGTAAGGCCGTGATATCAACGGAATTGGGGACTGGGACTAGCTTTGTAAATGTTAATGGTAAGACGGGTATTGTCGTTCCCCCAAGAAATGCTAAACTGTTAGCAGATGCTATAAATAGTTTGCTGGCGGATGAACAATTGCGAAAAAAGTATGAGTTGAATGCAAAAAGACGTTCTGAAGAATTTTCAAGTGAGCATTTGGTTGAGAAAATTACAAACCTGTACACAGAGGTGGTAAAGGAGCAGGAATTAGGAGTTTGCTTATGAAAGGTATTACAAAAATCCTTATATTACTGGTTTTTTTAGTAACTTTAATCCTGAATCCGCCATTTTTGTGGGGAAAACCAATATCTATCAGAGTGGATGCTGCAAAAGATTTAGGTCCGCCGCCAAAAATTCTGAACAGTAGTATATGGATTCAAAATCTTGGAAACTTGAAAGGGGCATCTTATATAATAGATAAATTTTTAAAAGATAACAAACCATCAATTGTACAATTAAGCCTTTCTATATTGCAAAACACAAAAGATTTTGAAGATTTCAAGGAGATACTTAAAACACATTTCAGTATGCCAAGCTCGTTAAGTTTTATAAATAAAGCGAAAGAGTATAATACCCTTGTTATTGTTGGTTATGACCCTTGTCCAATGCCTGAATGGCTTTCTTCCAATCCAGGGAATCTTGAAAAAGTTTCAGATTGGGGGGGTTCTGTTCAATCGTGTTCACCACCAAAAGATTACAAATTGTGGGGAGAGGTTGTTAAATACACATTAGGCTACCTTAGTTCATTAGGACTAAATAATCTTGGTTTTTATATCGGACACGAGCAGGAGCGGGATTGGATTGGAGATGAAGAAAGCTTTTTTGAATATTATGCAGAAACGGCAAATGCAGTAAAAACTGTAGGCAACAGGATTATGGTCGGTGGACCGGGACCATCTTGGATAACTGCCAAAAGAAATAATTGCGATACATATTTGTCTAAAGATATTCGTTTAAAGTGCCTCGAAGACGGAGGGTGGGCGGATCCGGAGAATGAACCTTTTATAAAAAACTTTATTGAGTATGTTGCCAAAAACAATATTCCTTTAGATTTTATAAACTGGCATTCGTTTGGTGTTCTTCCCTCTGGTTTTCAAAACTCGGTAACACTTATAAATGAATGGTTGAGAGAGAATAAGCTGGAAGATGTGTATCTTTATGTTTCTGATTGGACATACTGGACATTCCCTCCATATCCAGATGATATTTTGGATAGTCAGGAACCGGCTGCTTATATTGTTAATGCTTTATACTTTATGTGGAAGGCTGGTGTTGATTGGCATGGTCATGACTTTGATGTTCGTGATTATGGCGGTAGAGAAAAAGGCATAAAAGAAATAAGGAATAACTCAGCGTTTATAGGAGATTGGTCAATATTTTCATGGGGAGGTGGAGTAGGTGGCGGAATAACAAAACCTATGTATAATGCTTTAAAGGCAATTAGCATGGTTACTCAAGAGGATGAAACCGGGCCTCGCAACCTTATTAAAATAGAATTTACTGATGAAAATACTATAGCAGCTTTTGCAACTCTTACAGGTAGCCAAAGGAGAATTTCACTCATACTTTCTAACTCTATCCCTAGTGCTACAATGAGATTTAAGAAATATCTGCGTTACAAAATAGATCGCCAAACCCCCTTTCTAGATGAAGAAAAAAAACTCATAAGAAAATGTATAATAGAAAGTGGTAGAAAAGAGAGCGGGGATGTTGTCTTACCATGCATAAACCAGTTGGTTTCTACACTAAAAGATCCCCAAAAAATCGAAGCCCTTAATTTCGTTGCAAAGGCGTATGCAGGTTTAAATAATGGAAAAGGTCTCAACGATATACGCAGTGTATCCAAAGAACTAAAATATCCAGAAAATAAAAAGATAGCAGACTCAATTATGAGGATCCTGGCTGCCCGGAAAAATCCAACTGATGTACAGATCCATTTTACCAACATCCCCTTTGAAGGAAAGGCGAAGCTAACAATTTACACAATAGATGGCACTCACAGTAATGCCTGTAGTTTTAATAAAAGAACTGAACCAACTAAAACCACTGTCCCCTGTGGAATTGGAGGTGCTGTTGATTGTGCTGTTTGGGATGCGAAGGAGAAGGCACAAAAAGGAGGGATAAAAACCGCCGAGGATTATCTTTTATCTTTGGGTTATAAAGAAAACGAGGTAAAGTATTTGAAAGATATTGTCAAAAAGTGCGAAAAGAGCGGAAATATTAAATTGCGTTTGAATAAATTGCTGAAAGACAGGGATTTTAAACCTACTTGTTCTGTTAAAAAGTTAGAGGAAGATTTAAAAGAGACATTTAAAATATATCACAAAGCACTTCATTCCTTTTATTACAATGCAATTGATGAGATTAATAATTGGAATGAAGTTTCTCTGGAAGGCTCAGAAGTAGTTAATAGAATCGGTATTCAGAATAATAGTTGTACTATTAGTCTTAATATGGAACCAAATTCGGTAGCTTTGGTAATTCTTAATAAAGAACCTGAGAAATGAGAGCTTTTGTTTTATCTAGACAGAAATTCCCTTTCATTACTCTATTTATAGGTATTTTTTTGGGTTTATTTGTTGTATTAGACCCATTTATTACAAATATTATTGTCTGTAAAATTGAACTGACAATTCCAATTCTGAATAAAAATATTTTCAAGCTATATCCTTATGAAATATCTTCATTTCTTTTCCTTATAATTATTATATCAATTTATATAAAGAAACTTGCAGCGTATATCTTTCTTAATTCTGAGAAGGCATTTCTTGTTTTATATCTTATTGGTGTGCAAACAATAGCGTTAACAAGAGTTGGCAGAATAGATTCCAGTGAGATTATAGTAATAGTCTTTTTATTATTGTTTGCAGTAAAATATATGGTTGTACATAAAAAGGTTACCGTTACTCCTTTTGATTTAATGAACCTGCTCTTTACGATATCAGTACTCCTTCCTACGTTTAATAATGGTAGACTGTTTGATTTTCTAAGCACCGTGCTTACGGTTTCAAAGCTTTTATTTATTGGTTTCTTGTTGGTAACATGTATAGAAAATAAGGATAATATGATTTTTTTCTTAAAATGGTTTGTAATAATAACAGGCGTCTCTTCGGTAATTGCTATATTACAGGAGATTGCTTATATAGTTTTGGGAATCCCAATAGTAGGATTTGTAGATAGGGAAGCCTTAAGGCTTATGATTGAACCAACATCCTTTGGAAATTTTTTGCGTGTCCCTGCTTTTTTGGGAAGCTATAAAGCTTTTACTTTTTTTGCAAATACGGCAGCCCTTATAATTTTCAACTATTTTCTTTACAAAAAGTTGTTAAGTATTAAAAGAAGAAGTATTCTAATTATTTCTTTTTTATTAATACTTATTTCCATTTTTTTAACATTTTCTAAAGATGCTTATTTAGCATTGTTTATTGGTTTGGTTTTATCTGTATTGATCTGGCGTCCGTATTTTATTTTTCATCTCTTTTTTTATGGTATATTGTCATTTATCATTATTTACTTGTTTGACTATATTGATGATATTCAGAGTATTGTTTATAAAGAAATTCATTTTGGGGAATATAGGGTGAGATTACAATTATTTAGGGAAGGTGTCACAGGATTTCTTTTCAATTCTCCATGGTTTGGAGTTGGCGTAGGAGAAAGCCCCCGCTATACAGGACATTTTTATAAATGGCCAGTACATAATTCCCTGGTTCAAGCGGCAGATGAGGTCGGCATAGTTGGTTCATCCATTTATTTTGTGTTATTGTGTTATACGTTTTATAATACAATAAAAGTTTGTTTTGTAGCAAAAGATAAATCTGACAAATGGATATCAGTAGGCCTCTTAACAGGTTTTATTACTTTTATAACAGCAATTCAATTCCATCCGTTTTTTCCTGAAAAATTTACTTGGCTATATATGGGTGCTGTCCAGGCTTACGTTTTGGTTACTTTAAAAAGAGGGTTGGGTATTGTAAAAAGTAATGCATAATAATAAATTATCAACGCTGTGAATGTCCAAGAAGACGGGTATATTAATTTGATTTAATTTTTCATTGAAATTCTAACGAAGCAATGTTAAAAACATTTTATTATATATTTCTTAACAAATGGAGATTTATTTTACGACAGCCAATTTGAGTTAAAGATTATGAAAAAGAACACTTTAATAGAATACTGGTATGTATTGTATGATAGAAGGCGGATGTCGCTGGTTATTGCATTTTCAACAGTAGTAACGGTGTTTATACTCTCAAAGGTTATTCATCCTGTTTATGAGGCAAAGGCCGTATTCTTTGTTCCAAAAGAACCGGACGTTGCAACGTTTTTAGCCCCTCCAGGAGAGAATATGGCTAGAGTTCCGTACGCCCCTCCCGTAACGGAGGAAACGTTTGGCCCGTATATAGGCATTCTCAAGACAGCAACTATTGCCCAATTGGTACAAAGAGATTTTCCACATAAAAAAGTTAGGGATCTCATGCAAAGAGATATAAGTTTTGAATTGAGTGATGAGTATTTGTTAAATGTGTATGCAAGAGATAAAAATCCTGTATTAGCGGCTGGCATAGCGAATGCCTATGTAAAATATTTTAGACAATTGATGGATGGATATTCTTTAAAATCTCAGTTAGACAGACAAACTACCCTGGAAGAAGATATTGAGGTGAATCAAAAGAGGCTTTCAAGGGCAAAGTATGTATTAACTGTATTTCAACAAAAGCACAAGACCGCAAACTTAGACGAGGAAACAAAACAGCTAATAGCTATGAAAACAAATTTTGAAACTAATTTGAAGAATATGCAAATTAAGCATAGCGAGAATAAAAATAAAATCTTGGCTACAAAAAGAAAGCTGAAAGACGAAATTCATGCATTTAGAGTATCGGAACTTGTAATTACAAGCCCACTTTTAGAAAAATTAAAGGCACAGCTTGTGGATATAGAAGCTAAAATGGCGAGTTTAAGGGTGGAGATAAAAGAGTCGCATCCAGAATATATCATTTTAAAAAGGAATTATGAAGAGGTAAAGAAGAGTGTTAATAAGGAAATAGAGAATATATTGGAAAGCCAGATAAAGGCACCTGATACGTTTTGTGAAAGTTTAAGAAGGCAGTTAATTAATCTTTATGTGGAAAAAGAGGGAATAGAGGCAAATATAAGTGGAACAGAGAAGACTTTGACAGGGATTGACAAAAGAATGCGTGAAATATCTATATTGCAAGATCAACTCGATAACCTTGCTACAAGAGTGGAGAGGTATAAAAAGATTGTTGAGACACTTAGCTTTAATTTACAGGAAGTTAATGCACAGTCAAAACGGGCGCCTCTGGTTGCCATTCAAGTAGAACAAGCAACACCGCCAACTAAACCAGCCTTTCCTGTTATGTGGTTAAATCTAATAGTAGGTTTTTTAGTAGGTATTGTAGGAGGGGTATTTTATTGCTTCTTTATGAATTATTTGGAAGAGACAAGAGGTGTGAGGTTATATAGATTGCTAAAGGCTATTAAGGCTACAGAAGGCGAGGCATAATTTTATAGTATGAATGAAAAAGAAATATTGGTTATCTTAGATAAAATAGAAAGAAAGAAGTTTTTTAAATTAATTCAAAGCCAAGCCGAAAAAGAAGGGCATATATCTCCTGCACCTTTCCTTTTTTTAAAGAAATTAGGTAACGTATTACAGTATACGGGAGGTATTCTTTTGGGAATATTTTCAGGTATCTTTACTTTGCTTTTAATATATATATTGGTTGTTTACCTCTTACATTTACAGTTATAGATTATCAAAATTCAGATAATTCCAGGTGAATGTGAGATTTGCAACAGTTAGGGTAATGTTAGTTATTGTGGCAAGAGATAAAAGATTTCAAAATTTTATATAAGGGGACAATAAAAATTGAATTTT
>MHYY01000018.1:0-382 GCA_001830285.1 Planctomycetes bacterium RIFCSPLOWO2_12_38_17
CTTGATAAAGTAAATCGTGAAGGACTTCAAAATTTAAGCTGGAGGGAACGTAATTTCCTTAAGAATGCCAGTAGGAAGTATAAGAAAAATAGGAACTGATTTGTTATTGGAAGCGTTACTTGCCAAAAAATTAAAATTATTATTTACACGTTTAGACAAATAATTAGTGTTGTTTATCCATATTTGGACAGTCTGTAGCGAAGCTTACCGAAAACCCGTAACGACTTACCTCAATGAATGCATAAAGAAGTTACTATGTAGATGCCGCACTTCAAATTGGATACTTTAGTTTTTCCATTTCTCACATAACATATAGTTCAATTTATTGTGCAGATGGGTTTCCCGGCATTAAATTAAGTGGTACAGTATGATTATTGTTTGT
>MHYY01000018.1:391-4016 GCA_001830285.1 Planctomycetes bacterium RIFCSPLOWO2_12_38_17
TGTTTGTTATAATTAAAACCAAATTTTAAGTCTTCGTTTCCTGGTGGTGTTTTGTCATATTGTTTAACGTATTTTACTTTTTAATTGGAGAAGGTTTATGTATACAGTTGCAGTGAACGGGGCATGCGGCAGGATGGGCGCCAGAATTTCTGCCCTTGTTTTTGAAGACCCTGAACTGAAATTGGTTGCGGCTATTGAAAGACAGGGACATCCATCCATGGGTAAAGATGTTGGTTCAATTGCAGGATGTGGTGAGACAAATGTTAAGATATCAGCCACTTTGAATGCACACGCAGATGTTTTAATTGATTTTTCAGCGCCAGAAGCAACTCTGAATATGGCTGAGTTATGTGCAAAAAAGAATATCGCTATTGTGGCGGGGACTACAGGTTTAAATAGTCAGCAGCTTGAAAAAATTAAACAATATTCTCAAAAAGTGCCTTGTTTAGTGTCTCCAAATATGAGTATTGGTGTTAATGTCACGTTTGATATTGTAGCCAAAACCGCAAGAATGTTGGGTAGGGACTTCGATGTGGAAATAATAGAAACTCATCACAGATTTAAAAAAGACTCTCCCAGTGGTACAGCCTTGAGGCTCGCTGAAAGGATATGTGAAGCAACTAACAGAAAAATGGACAAAGACGTAATCTACGGCAGGCAGGGTATCACTGGTGAAAAACCCACAAACCAGATAGGAATACATGCCGTCAGGAGTGGAGACGTTATAGGAGAACATACGGTTGTGTTTGGTGGTCTGGGTGAGCGTATAGAAATTACACATAAGGCACACACGAGAGATACATTTGTACGTGGTGCAATTCGAGCGGCAAAGTTTATAGTTGGAAAGCCGCCAGGGATGTATTCCATGGCAGATGTACTGCAAATAAAATCATAAGTATGTTGTTCTCATAATGTTTGACCTACGAGTTATTTTAATGTTATAGACGTGGCGATTTTTTTAATTTAAGGATTATCTATGAAATTTGATAAGTTTACAATTAAGGCACAGGAAGCCGTACAGGAGTCACAGGGGCTTGCTGAATCCAGAAGACAACAACAAATATTGGCGATTCATTTATTGGAGGCTTTACTTACACAGGCGCAGGGTGTTATTGTCCCTCTTTTAAAAAAATTAGGAATTAATACCAATGAGATTTTTGAGAGGACAAGGGCATCTATTGACAGGTTACCGCAGGTTAGCGGTTCAGGCGCTCATGGACAGGCATATGTAAGCGCAGAATTAAGAGATATTTTTAATCTTGCATGGGAAGAAGCTGGTAAGCTAAAGGATGAATATGTTAGTACGGAGCATCTTTTACTTGCGCTTGTTGGACTTAAAAGTGCCAGCGCATATAAAATTTTGAATGATGCCGGTGTTACTAAAGAGAACGTTTATATAGCTTTGAAAGAGATAAGGGGTAGTCAAAGGGTTATTGATCAGAATCCTGAGGAAAAATACAGGGCGCTCGAGCGCTATAGTAAAGACCTTGTTGAATTAGCCAGGAAAGGTAAATTAGACCCTGTTATTGGGCGTGACGATGAAATAAGACGGGTGATTCAGGTATTGTCTCGCAGGACAAAAAACAATCCTGTGCTTATTGGAGAGCCGGGCGTGGGAAAGACGGCTATTGTGGAAGGACTGGCGCAGCGTATTGTTAATGGGGACATCCCAGAGAGTCTTAAAAACAAGCGTGTAATGGCGCTGGATATGGGGGCGTTGATTGCAGGTACAAAATACAGAGGCGAATTTGAAGATCGTCTCAAAGCAGTGATTAAGGAAGTAGGCGAGAGGGAAGGTCAAATTATACTCTTCATAGACGAGTTACACACTGTAGTGGGAGCTGGCGCTGCTGAAGGCGCAATGGACGCCTCTAACTTATTGAAACCTGCGCTGGCGCGCGGTGAATTACGATGCGTCGGCGCAACCACACTGGATGAGTACAGAAAACACATCGAAAAGGATGTAGCGCTTGAAAGGAGATTCCAGCAAGTATATGTCGGAGAACCTTCAGTTGAGGATACAATTGCAATTCTCCGGGGATTAAAGGAGCGGTATGAATTGCATCACGGCGTGCGCATAAAAGATTCTGCAATAGTTGCGGCGGCAACGCTTTCTAACAGATATATCTCCGATCGTTTCCTGCCTGATAAGGCTATTGACCTGATTGACGAGGCTGCGTCTAAGTTGAGGATTGAGATTGACAGCATGCCTGTCGAACTGGATGAGATTGAGCGTAAAATCATGCAGCTTGAAATAGAAAAAGAAGCGCTAAAGAAAGAAAAAGACACTGCTTCAAAACAGCGTATGGAAAAGATTGAGAAACAATTATCGGATTTGCGAGAGGAGTCAGGTGTCCTTCGTACACAGTGGGAAAATGAAAAGAAGATTATTAAAGAAATACAGGAAATCAGCGCAAAGATAGACCATGCAAGGGTTGAAGAACAGGCGGCGCAAAGGGTGGGGAATCTGGGCAAGGTAGCCGAAATTCGTTATGGGCTCATCAGGGAATGTGAACAAAAATTGAAGCAGAAACATCAGGAATTGCAAGAATTACAAAAAAGTAAATCATTGCTTAAAGAAGAGGTAGATGCAGACGATATTGCAACGGTTGTTTCTAAATGGACTGGAATTCCTGTTACACGTATGTTGGAGGGAGAGAAGGAAAAACTATTAAAGATGGAGGAACGGCTCGGAGAAAGGGTCGTTGGTCAGGAAGAAGCCATCAGGGCTGTTTCTAACGGAATTCGCAGGGCACGCGCAGGGCTTCAGGATCCGAATCGCCCTATTGGAACATTTTTATTTCTTGGACCTACTGGCGTTGGGAAAACGGAATTATGCAAGGCGCTGGCGGCATTTTTATTTGATAATGAGAATGCTATGGTGCGTATTGATATGTCTGAGTTTATGGAACAACATTCAGTAGCTCGACTTATTGGCGCACCACCCGGATATGTTGGTTACGAAGAAGGCGGAAGGTTAACGGAGGCAATTCGAAGAAGGCCTTATTCTGTAATATTATTTGATGAGATAGAAAAGGCGCATAGAGATGTATTTAATGTTTTATTGCAGGTGTTCGACGATGGCAGATTGACAGACGGACAAGGAAGAACAGTTGACTTTAAAAATACGATTATAGTAATGACATCCAACATTGCCAGCCAATGGATACAGGATTTAACAGGCCCTGAAAATGAGGAAGAATTGAGAAAGATGGTGAAGCAAGCCTTAAAAGAATCGTTTAGGCCAGAATTTCTCAATCGTATAGACGAAACTATCATATTCCATGGTTTATCAAAGGAACTGATAAAGCAGGTTGCTGATATTCAGTTGAAGGAACTCCAAAAACGCATGGCTAAACATAATTTCAGACTGGTGGTTGCTGATAAAGTAAAGGAAAAACTTGTACAGGAAGGCTTTGACCCGCATTTTGGTGCAAGGCCGCTCAAACGGACAATCCAGCAATTAATAGAAAACCCACTTTCTATTGAAATACTGGAAGGAAAGTTTGCAGAGGGGTCGGAAATCAGCGCTGATATGAAAAATGGAAAGGTTGTCTTCACTGTCAGTGAATCAACCACTGTATAGAAAGTTATTGTTTATATGTAAAACACATAAAATATTATA
>MHYY01000018.1:4023-19823 GCA_001830285.1 Planctomycetes bacterium RIFCSPLOWO2_12_38_17
ATAGGAATAAAATATGGAATCTGGTGGCACAGGCTTACAGCCTGTGAAAGAATTTAGAATTTACAGAAGAAACTTACCTCATTGGGAACAATCAGAAAGTGTATATTTCATAACCTTTAGAACATTCAGGCAAGTTATTCTTACAGAAGAATCAAGAGACATTATTTTTAATAGCATCCTATTTCATAACAATAAAAAATATAAACTATATGCTTTTTCATTATGCCAGACCATATTCATTTGTTATTACAGCCCTTAGAAAAGACAAATAATTCTTTTTATAGTCTTGCTGAAATCCTTCATAGCATAAAAAGTTACTCTGCTAATCAAATCAATAAAATGCATAAAAGCACAGGCAAGATGCCTGTGCCACCAAGAGTATGGCTGGATGAAAATTATGATAGAATAATCAGGGACAGCAAAGAATTTCAGGAAAAAACGAATTACATTGTAAATAATCCAGTAAAAGCTAATCTTGTTGAATCAGCAAATGATTATAAATGGTTATACATCTTAGATTAATCTGATACCATATTAAAAACAAATGCGCAATTTTATATTTTTATTATAAATGAATACAAATTACAAATCTTTTAAAACGGAGCACACGATGAATAGAACGATATTCCATTTTAAATATGTATGTCTTGCCTTCCTGTTAACACTAACCTTATTTACGTTTTCGACAAACTCTCACGCAGGCGATAGCATTAAAAAGATAACACTTTCGGAATTGAAGACCGTTCTTGAAAGCAATAAAGGCAAGGTGGTGATTCTTGATCTGTGGGCAACGTGGTGTCCGCCATGCAGAAAGGAAATACCAGTATTCGTTAGCCTATATAATAAATACAAGGATAAGGGTGTAGAAATTATAGGTATAGCTTATGATGAGAATGGCTTAGAAGTTGTACCTGCATTTGTAAAGAAGAATGGTATTAACTACCCTGTTTATTTGGATGGCGGTGGTATTGCCGAGGCATATGATTTACAAGCATATCCAACGGCTATAATTTATGGTAAAAATGGGGCTGTAGTAAACAAACACATCGGATTCGTGTCAGAGAAAGAGTTTGATGATGAGATAGGCGAGTTGTTAAAAAAATAATTAACAAATCTTGCCAGTTACAATTGTTTTAAAAAGAGTAGAAGATTTTCTTAAGCGATGCTATTCAGAATTTCAATACCGCTTGCAATGGTTTCTTCTGAGGCGGCGTATGATATGCGGAAATGGGTATGACGTTCAGAAAAAACACTGCCAGGGATTATTAGAAGGTTTTTTTTGATTGCAGCAGTTACAAATTCTTCATCAGTACCCCATGGTACCTGCGGGAATAAGTAAAAAGCTCCGCCGGGTTTCGTAACTTTGTATTTATCTTTTAATCCTTCATATATTAAATCCCTCTTCTTCTTATAGCTTATAATATATTTATTCATATCAGTTCCGAGCGACCTTGAAAGTGCGTACTGGGCAAAAGAAGGGGCGCAAACAAAGGTGTATTGTTGTAGTTTAATCATTTCGGCTATTATGTTTGAAGGACCAGCTGCATAGCCCATTCGCCAACCAGTCATAGCAAATGACTTGGAAAACCCGTCCAGAATCAAGGTCTTTTCATAGTAACGTCCGATACTATCGAACTCTTGATTATAATCATAGTCGTGGTATATCTCGTCTGATATGATAAATATATTGTATTTCTTTGCCAGTTCTGCGATTTCTTTGAGTTCTTTTGAATTGATTAAAGCGCCTGTTGGATTTGCCGGACTGTTGATAATAAGTATCTTGGTTTTTTTTGTAATGTGGGGCTGGATACGTGAAGCCGTTAATTTAAAATCTGGATAGGTATCCGCAAATACAGGTTTACCGCCGCAGAAGTTGGTCAGGTGTTTGTAACTGACAAAGGCAGGGTCAGGAATTATGACCTCATCTTCAGGGTCTATCAGTACCATAAAGGCTAAGGTAAGCGCCCCTGATACACCAAGAGTTATTATTATATTTTCCGCATTTACGCCACGCCCCTTTTGAAGTTTTTTAAGTAATGCGTCGCGTAATTCAGGGATACCCTGCGTTACGGTGTATTTATTTGTACCGCTGTTAATTGCCTTTACGGCCTCTGCTTTTATCTCCTCAGGAACATCAAAATCCGGTTGACCTATGCTAAGATTAACCGGATTTTGCATTTTTTGGGCTAAGTCAAAAACCTTTCTGATCCCAGAAGAGTCCAGTTTGGACATCCTGTGGGCAATCATTACTTCTTAGCCTTTTCCTTTGTTGCTGCAGATGTTGTAGCTGCTGCTGGTTTTGCTTCTGTTGTTGCAGCAAGGGTAGCCTCGGCAGCTACTCCTTCAGCGGCTTTTTCAGCCTTTTTCTCCTTAACTTTTCGTTTCTGTTTAACAGATTTAACTTTAGGAATACCAAACACGGACATTGTCGGATTCCATCTGCCTTCTTCCATAAGCATCTTAATGCGTTCTATTCTTTTAAAAACATTTTTTGGCCTTGTTAATTTTCCCTGAATCTTTAAACTTTTATCTATGCTCATGCTTCCTCCTAATTCCAATAAAAAAAATACAACACGGAATTAATCCGTAATTTTACATTGCATCACTGCCTTATATGAAATTTTATTTCATACGTACAGGATAACATCCTTCAAAAGGTTTTTTATTTTCGTATTGTAATTCAGCGATTGTTTTTTGAGTGTTAAATATGTCGCTGCCATCTCTCGATTCAAACTCACCGACACAAATGTAAAGTTCTTTGCCTGTATTTACTATAAAAGATTCTGTACCCGTCATACTTTGAATCATTCTGGCTATCTTTTTAGCTTTTTCTAGGTTTTCTTTTGTATTCTTATATGAAACCACACGTAAAGTCCATCTATCCTTGATAGTGTCTTTAATTATTGGTTTGGGTTCAACTTGTTTTTCTATTTTTGAAGGAGGAGTTTTATCTGTTGATTTTTGAGAAACCACCGGAGCTTTCTGCTCGACACCAGTATCTTTTGCCTCCCGCGGTTCTATTGTTTCCACCCATTCGTCTTCCTGATTTAGTGCCTTATTATGCCCAACCTTGTACCCAACAAAGAAACACGCAATTGATAAAAAAGTCGCTGCAATAGCGCCGATAATTAGCGTTTCCTGCCTTAATATTATTTCATCTTTACGAGGGGTACGTTCAGTCTTTGATTGAGCCGAAGGCGGCTGCAATGGTGTTTCTGATGCCGCTCTACCTTTTATAACAGTTTCTATCTTTTTACTTGTACTTTTGATCCATCCAAGTGGGTCTTGCTTGTGAGCAGATTTATCTTCAACGGTATGTGGTTTTTGCTGAGCGCTTACATCAGGACTCTCATATTTGATTTCCTTCTTCTGGCTATCGTCTGCCTCTCGTTTTTGTGTTTTAAATATCTCGAAAAACTCCCTTGAATCACTTCCTTTACTCATAATTTTGTACTCCGTTTGTAAGGGGTCTTATGTAAGCATTAATAATTTTATAATGTTGGGAGATGTTAAAACTTTAGGTGTGAGTTTATAATAAAGACACTGTAATGTCAAGTTATTTGTGCTGTTAAAGATAGAGTAGATTGACAGATGAACAAATTGTGATATACTAAACCCACTTCTAACCTTGAACAATTTCTAAACATCAAGTATCCGGATGCCTTATTTTATTCTAAACGATAAGCAATATTTTAAACAAAGCGGAAAATCTAAATGATTGCATGCTTATTTAGTAATAATCATTAAAGTTTAACATCTCTAAACATGACCCCTGCAATTAAGGAAAAAATTGAGCATCTTCGTAATACGATTCGATACCATGATCGAAGGTATTATGTAGAGAATAATCCTGAGATTACAGACTATGAATATGATAAATTAATAAAGGAATTAGAACATCTTGAAAAATTACACCCCGAATATACCACGCCCGACTCTCCCACCAAACGCGTGGGAGAAGAACCGCTCACGCAATTTCCTACGGTGGAACACAGGATACCCATGCTTAGTATTGATAATACATATTCAGATGCAGAATTGAGGGAATTCGACCAGCGTATAAAGCGTATGGCTGGGATAGATGCGGGACGTGACATTGAGTATGTTGTTGAACTAAAGATTGATGGGGTGGCTATTACCCTGTGGTACGAAGATGGCTTATTTGCGCGGGGCGCCACGCGTGGTGATGGTTTTAAAGGGGATGATGTAACAGCAAATCTTAAGACAATTCGTCAAATTTCCTTGAAATTGGAACCAGCGCATAAAAAGTATAAAATCCCGCGAGTTCTGGAAATCAGGGGTGAGATTTATTTACCAAACAAAGAATTCCAGAGGCTTAATGAAGAGAAGGAAGAGGCTGGTGAGCCACAATTCGCCAATCCAAGAAATGCTGCCGCGGGTTCACTCAAGCTCCTTGACCCGCGCATCACTGCACGAAGGCGTTTACATATCTTTGCCTATGCTGTAGGGTTTTATGAGGGGGTGCAACTTAAAACGCATATGGGGTGTCTGGAACTTATTAAAGAATTTGGATTACCTGTAAACCCAAATATCAGATTATGTAAAAATATCGGGGACGTTATCCGTTATTGTGATGAATGGGATAAACGTCGTGGCGAACTTGATTACATGGTTGATGGTATGGTTGTAAAGATAAACACCCTTGCTTTGCATGAGCAATTAGGCGCAACAAGTAAGTCGCCAAGATGGGTTATTTCTTATAAATTTCACCCGGAACAGGCGGTTACAAAAATTGAAGAGATTGTTGTTCAGATTGGCAAAACAGGCACGCTCACACCTGTGGCAAACCTCACGCCTGTATTACTTGCAGGAACAACTGTCAGTCGCGCAACGCTTCACAATTTTGATGAAGTTTCCAAGAAAGATATACGCGTGGGAGACCATGTTATTGTGCAAAAGGCGGGGGAGATTATTCCACAGGTTGTTTATGTCTTAAAGGAAAAGCGAATCGGAACCGAGAAGCCTTTTGTGGCACCTACTTTTTGCCCACAATGTAAGGAAAAGGTGAGCAGGGATAATGAAGAGGTTTATCTCCGGTGCCACAATCCATTATGCATTGCGCAGGCGAAAAGGCGCATTCAGTACTTTGCCATCCGTGATGCTATGGATATAGAGGGACTCGGTCCTGCACTGATTGAACAATTGGTTGACAAAGGTTTTGTAAAAGATTATTCTGATATTTATTATCTCAAGTATGAAGACTTGGTGACCCTGGAACGCATGGGTGAAAAGTCTTCACAAAACCTGATACATGCAATCGAAGAAAGCAAGCATCGGGATTTGGACCGCTTAATCTGTGCCTTGGGGATAATGAATGTTGGTTCTCATACGGCAGAGGTACTGGCTGAGCGCTTTGATACCCTGGATAAGCTGGCAAGTGCAACACAAGAAGAATTGGAAGGAATTTACGAAATCGGGCCTGTAGTTGCAAAAAGCACTGTAGAGTTTTTTCAAAATAAACATACACAAGTAATAATTAAAAAACTGAAAGCAGGTGGAGTTAATACCAGCAAACTTGTAACTCAAATATTAGCAAAAAATCTAAAAGTCTCTGGAAAAACTTTTGTTGTTACCGGTACATTACAAAAGTACTCTCGCAAGGAAGCCGAAACGCTCATCAAGAGCTTGGGTGGACGCATCCTCTCCAGTGTGAGTAAAAAAACAGATTACCTTGTCGTGGGTGAAGACCCTGGTTCCAAGCTAGACAAGGCTAAAGAACTTAACGTTCATGTTCTCGATGAAAATGACTTTAAAGAAATGATAAGCTGCAAATAAACATCTTAAAATACAAATTGCTGAGCATCTTTTTGAGAAGGCTTTAAGAAAAGGTATTAATATTTAGGAAAGGAAAAAGATTATGTTAGTAAGATCAAAAGGTCTCACTGTAACTGCAATAATTTTGGGTATTATTGGCATATTCACGTTCAGTGGAAATCCTATCCTTCCCTTCGGTGATTCACCGAAGCAGATAGTATGGGCTCAAGCAACAAGCGGTCAGCAGGATATAGCTGAAACGACTGGGACCGGAGAGGAATGGGTACTGGGAACACCCCTGGGACCAGGCAAGGCTCTACTTCCCGATGCGGTATCAAAGGCTGTAGATGCGATCCAAACCAAAAGAGCTGAAAAGGGAGTGACTTTGTCGGAACTCAGCAAACTTACTGGCAGAAGCCCTGTATATATAGCTGCCGCCCTTCGCGGACAGTCACGACTCCATCCGGAAGCTGCACAAAAAGTAGCAAAAGTACTGGGGTTAGATGAAGAAATGACGTCGGTACTCACTGCATGTCCAGTCAGAAATCAATTTCCCTGTACTACAGATCCTCTCAAATACAGATTTCTTGAGGTAATTGGAGTATATGGCGACGCCATTAGAGATGCATGTAATGAATTATTTGGTGATGGGATTATGAGTGCCATTACTTTTAAACTTAGCATTGACAAAGAAGTGGTGGAAGGGACAGAGTATGTAGTCATTACCATGAAAGGGAAGTGGCTGCCATATAAGGAATTTTAAGGAAAGAGAGGATATACTAGTACTGTAAAAAGTAAGTAGTTTAGAAAAACATCTTCTTTCACTTAACTGTCTAAGATGAAGATGTATGCGTTACAGTTTGAAAGGGTAGAGCTTCCGGCGGGTTCAGGTTTGCAACCTGAACCCTGATTTTGATAAAATGACGGCGCTATGCCATCGATAAGAATTTCAAAAGATTTTACATCTGGAATTTATTACCTTACTTTCACAGTCAGAAATTGGTATTACCTATTTGACAGGCACAACCGCTTTGATATATTGCCAACTCATTGCAGTATTGCCAGAAACACAAAGGACTCAATTTGTATTCGTATGTTTTTATGCTAAACCATATTCACTTAATTGCATCGTCGCCTGATATGATTGGTTTTGTCAGGGATTTCAAGAAATTCACTTCAAAAGAAATACAGGAAAGTATCATTGCAAAGAACTAAACGTGTTAAGTCTTTTTGACTATGGAAATGGTAACTATGAGTTTTGGGCAAAAACAAATATGCCAAAAGTGATAAAAATGGAAAAATATCTTCTTCAAAAGATACAGTATCTGGAATTTATTACCTTACTTTCACAGTCAGAAATTGGTATTACCTATTTGACAGGCACAACCGCTTTGATATATTGCCAACTCATTGCAGTATTGCCAGAAACACAAAGGACTCAATTTGTATTCGTATGTTTTTATGCTAAACCATATTCACTTAATTGCATCGTCGCCTGATATGATTGGTTTTGTCAGGGATTTCAAGAAATTCACTTCAAAAGAAATACAGGAAAGTATCATTGCAAAGAACTAAACGTGTTAAGTCTTTTTGACTATGGAAATGGTAACTATGAGTTTTGGGCAAAAACAAATATGCCAAAAGTGATAAAAATGGAAAAATATCTTCTTCAAAAGATACAGTATATTCACGCAAATCCGGTACGCAAGCAGTATGTAAATAGGCCAGAGGCTTGGGTATGGTCATCTGCTAATCCCGAGAGTAGAATTGTTGTTAGCCCGATACCAGTATAAAATATGTGGATTCAAGTTACAAACTTGAACCCGCGATGAGGATAGTTAAAGGAATAATCTGCATGGAAAAACAGATAAAAAATGCCTTAAAATCTGCAAAGGCAGACTATGTTGAAATACGGGTTCAGGAAGGCGTCAGCACAGGTATTACTTACGTAGGGAAAGAACTTGAAAATATCGGCGAAAATACTACCTTCGGAGGATGTGTGAGGGCATTGGTTAAAGGCGGTTGGGGTTTTGTTGCCTTTAATGATATAAATAATCTGCCAAGGTACGTGGAAATGGCGTGTGAACAGGCACGGTTCGTTGGTACGAAAGAAAGCCAGCTTGCTCCGGTACAGGCGATAAACGATCATGTGAAAACAAAGGTAGATATAGACCCTGCCGATATATCGTTAACCGACAAACAGGCTATTTGTAATAAATACAACAACATGATCCTCTCCTCGAAGCAAATACAAACCTCGAATGTACGGTACGTAGATTCTCATGGAACGTTATATTTCGTCAACTCGAATGGAAGTTTTATTGTTCAGGAAACTATTTTTTGCGGAATTTCGCTCTTGGCAATGGCTCGAGACGGCATGAATGTGCAACAGGCATATCATTCTGTGGGTGATCTGAGGGGTTTTAAAAATGTTCAAAATCAGGAACAAAAATGTGAAGAAGTAACCAAACGGGCAATTGATTTACTTACCGCAAGACCGGTAATTGGCGGCAAATATACAGTGATTATTGACCCAAAACTCTGTGGTGTTTTTGTACACGAAGCGTTTGGGCATCTGAGCGAGGCTGATTTTGTTTATGAAAATGCGAAGATGCGTGAAATAATGGCAATTGGCAAGCGCTTTGGAATAGATGCCCTTTCTATTGTGGATGACGGCTCTATGGTTAATGAAGCAGGTTATAACAAGTATGACAGTGAAGGTACACCGACACAGAAGACGCATCTTATAAAAGATGGAATTTTAACCAATCGTCTTCATTCAAGGGAAACTGCTGCAAAGATGAACGAAAAGCCCACAGGGAATGCAAGGGCTATTAGCTATGCCCATGCACCTATAGTTCGTATGACAAACACCTATATGGAACCACGTAATTATACCTTAGAAAAAATGCTTTCCGAAGTAGATACAGGCATTTACGCAATCGGTGCGCTTGGCGGGCAGACCAATATGGAAATGTTCACATTTAGCGCCGAAGAGGCTTATATGATACGAGATGGTAAGATTCAGGAGAAGATACGCGATGTTGTTCTTACAGGGAACGTATTTGAAACCCTTATGAATATTGATGCAATCGGGAATGACCTCAAGATACATGGCGGGCTTGGAGGTTGTGGTAAAGGCGGGCAGTCTCCGCTTCGCGTCAGTGATGGCGGTCCGCATGTTCGTATAAGAAATGTCATTATAGGAGGAAGATAATTGGATATCCTCGAACTCCTTAAATTTGCTGTAAAAGAAAAGGCATCGGATGTTCATTTAAGCTCTGGTGAATCGCCAGTAATTCGCATTTATGGTGATATAAGGAAGATTGACAACCCTCCGTTAAACAAGGAGGACGTGCACAGGATACTTTATGACATTTTAAGCGATCAACAGCGAAAGATATTTGAAGAGCAGCATGAGTTGGATTTTGCAATTGCGCTTGTGAATATCGGCAGATTCAGGGTAAATGCGTTTGTACAAAGCAGGGGCGAGTCTATTGTATTCAGGGCTATACCTACAGATATTCCAAGTCTCGAACAGCTCGGTATGCCAAAAATAGTAAGTGATTTAACTAAAAAGGAAAAAGGGCTTGTCCTTGTTACAGGCCCTACGGGCTGCGGTAAATCAACAACCCTCGCCGCTATGATTGACCTTATCAACCGTGAGGAAAAATGTCATATCCTGACCATTGAAGACCCAATCGAGTTTATTCATCAATCCAAAAACTGCCTGGTCAACCAGCGTGAACTGGGACCGCATACCCATAGCTTTGCGAATGCGTTAAGGTCTGCATTACGTGAGGATCCCGATGTAATCCTTGTTGGTGAAATGAGGGACCTGGAAACTATATCGCTTGCGCTTACCGCCGCTGAGACGGGTCATCTGGTTTTTGGCACACTACATACATCAAGCGCGCCCAAGACGGTTGACAGGATAATTGATGTGTTTCCGCCTGAACAGCAGGAACAGGTACGTACGATGTTTTCTGAGTCCTTACAGGCGGTATTGACCCAGCAACTGTTAAAAAGAAAAGATGGGAAGGGGCGTGTTGCAGCAATGGAAATAATGATTGGCACACACGCAGTAAGAAATTTAATCAGGGAAAACAAGATCGCGCAAATCCCGTCGTCCTTACAGACAGGTCGTCAATATGGCATGCAGACCATGGATCAGGCACTGATTGAGCTGTATCAGAAGGAAATAGTTACGAAAGAAGCCATTGAAAAGCTGGTGAGCAATCCGAGCGTAATGAGCGGTACAAAATAGGTATCGCTGCTCGTATTGATAAATTGTTTAAATTGTAAAGTCAAATTGGGGAAATATTTTTAATGTTAGAAATAGTTTACTTTATCCTTAGTGTAGTTACATTAATTGTTGTTTGTTTTCTATTTTACGGAAAATATTTGTTTAAACGTAGAAAAGATAATAATAAAGAAAGATGAAGCCTTTTCCACGGTCTTCGTTAAAATTATTAAGGTATTTAATATTTGTAACTTTATTTTTCTACCTTGCAGGTATACAAGTGGCATCGGCGCAGAAGAGCAGACCTCCAGCCCCAGAATTAGCAGGTGGTACCGCCTGGTTTAATGTCTCGGAACCTTTAACAATTCCCGATTTGAAAGGAAAGGTTGTGCTCCTCGACTTCTGGACGTATTGTTGCATTAACTGCATGCATATTATTCCCGACCTTAAGAAATTGGAAACAAAATATGCGAAAGAATTGGTAGTCATAGGCGTACATTCCGGAAAATTCGATAACGAACATGAATCTGAAAATATAAGACAGGCTATACTCAGATACGAGATTGAACATCCCGTGATTAATGACAGCAACTATACAATCTGGCAGGCTTATGGCGCCAGGGCATGGCCGACGCTTGTACTCATTGATCCGGAAGGAAATATTGTAGGGTCGGATACAGGAGAGGGACATTATGAGATTCTCGATAAACTTATTGGGAAGCTGGTCTCCGATTTCCGTTCTAAAAATCTTATCAACGAAAAGCCCATTCCTCTTTCATTAGAGAAATATAAACAGGGCCCGAGTTTCCTTTCTTATCCAGGTAAGGTGCTGGCAGACGAGGCTTCGAATCGTTTGTTTATTGCCGATTCAAACCATAATCGGATTGTTATAACAACGTTAGAAGGCGGTGTTGCCGATATTGTCGGTAATGGTCAATCAGGAATGCAGGATGGCGCTTTTAAAGAAGCCGGGTTTAATCGCCCTCAGGGGATGTCCTTGAACGGCGATTATTTATATGTGGCTGATACAGAGAATCATCTTATTCGCAGGATAGATTTAAAGGTAAAGGTTGTTAAAACGATTGCGGGTACAGGGAAGCAGGCTGAGTTTATGGCTTCAGGCGGGATGGATATTTCATCCCCGATTAATTCTCCATGGGACCTGGTTTTTTTAGAAGGGAAACTCTATATAGCAATGGCAGGTGCACATCAAATTTGGGTGATAGATTTAGAAACTACCGTATTCCAGCCATTTGCAGGCAGTGGAGCAGAAGGACGCACTGACGGTTTCCTGGATAAGAGCACCCTTGCTCAGCCCAGCGGGATTGCGGTTTCTGGCACAAGGCTCTATTTTGCAGATAGCGAGGTAAGTTCTATACGCTACGTGGATATTGAAAAGGAAGAAGTAAAAACAGTGGTAGGCTTGGATCTTTTTGTGTTTGGGGATGTGGATGGCAAAGGGGATGAAGTGCGTTTACAGCATCCCCTTGGTGTTGCAAATTATAATAATCTTATTTACGTTGCAGATACGTATAATCATAAAATTAAGATAGTAAATCCAGTTGATAATACATGTATTACTTTTGCAGGAGATGGGCAGCCAGGGTTCAATGACGGTAAAGAACCAAGGTTCTATGAACCCGGAGGTCTCAGCTTCGCCAATAATAAACTGTACATTGCCGATACCAATAATCACGCCATTCGCGTGATTGACATGAAGACAAGGGAAGTAAATACCTTGCAGACTAAGGGGCTTGAGTCTGTTGCTTTGTTGAACATACCGCAGTTATCAACTCCGCCGCCTTTTACAAAATCGTTTGCTTTGCCGTTAAAGATATTAAAGCCGGATGCAGATATACAATTATCGTTAAACATAAATCTTCCCAAGGGGTATCATCTGAATCCTGATGCCCCTTTGATTTGCAGGATTGATGCAGGGGAAGGCATATATTTCGAACGTGGTAATCAGGATATAAGGATAGAGAAGCCTGAATTGCCTGTAAAAATTTCTGGTAAGACAACCTCTGAAGAAAAAAGTACAGATTTAAAAGTTTCTGTAAGCTTCTATTATTGCAGGGAGGATAATCAGGGGGCGTGTTTCGTTGATGCGGTAATCTGGAAACTTCCAATAAAGCTTGATAAAGAATCTGGGAATATTGCGGTAACATTAGACTACGACGTAAAACTGCCGTAATAATCGTTGTACCACAGAAAACGCCAGGCACTCTTACTGCTAAAAATTCAACAATAATCAAGAAACAAGACCCGACCCCATTTACCCCCCATCTTTTATCATTGTCTTAATTACATTCCATTCGTCTTGGGTAACAGAAAAATTTGTCCCTTGACTGCACCTTAAAATACTTAAATTTCCTAAGCCATTTGTATGTCTTATTGACTCTTTTATTATTGGATTTCCTATTAGGTTTCTAACTATTCTCATTTTTACTCTAAGTTTGTCATCTGCTTTATCGGAAGGGTCAGTCCAATATTTCTTTTCTGATTCAGGTTCCGCCATAATCTGTGGGTCAGTCATAATCTCAGTAACAGCATAAATTCCAGATTCTCTACCTGATAGCCATATAATCCCTATGTGTCCTTTTAAAATGTCTTTTTTGTGTTGATTTACAAGCCAATGTATTTCACTACAAATTTTGTCATCGGCTAATGCATTCAAAATATCGTATCTTGTTGGATTAGCTTGAAAAATCCAGATGTTATCAGAACTTGGGATTATAGACTTTATGTCTAATTTTTCCTTTTTAGATGAATCCCTTAAATCGTAGTTGTATTTCTCTGCTAACCTATTTATAAAATTAAGTCCTAATTCTTTACATTCAATTCCAACTGCTTCTAAAAACTTCTTTCTTTCTGGCGGAATGATATTTGCGCATAAAACCAATTCAACGATTTCGTCAGGACTTGCAGTTTTAAGCAATCCGTAATATTCCAGAACTTGTCCTGAAGCATCTCTGGACAAAATCCCTCGTTTTACTTCGACAATTATTTTTCTTTTATGTTTGTCTTCAAATATTATGTCAGCATAGCATTTTCCAAGTCTAATCTGCTGACCAATCAGCTTAAATCCAGAGTTTGGAAAAATTTCATCAGGATATTTGGCTATCAAATTTTCAATATCTTTTTCTAACATATTTTATCTTTTAATGCACATAACGACGTAAATAACAGGCGCAAAATTAAGCGCAGCTAAATTTTGCGTCCTTGTTGATTTGTTTGTTAGGCGGTTTCCCCAAGCAAGTTTTGAATCACTCGCTCAGCACCAACTAGATACATGAAGACTGAAAAAATACAGTTCTCATACCTTTGCGCACTAACCACCATTGACGTTGCAAGCTCATGCGAGAAGATATGGCGAAGATCAAACGTATCTTTAACATCTTTGAATATTAATCCTGCTTCAGCGCCAAACGTCACTGGATTTGGAGCACGTTTGGGATTAATGCAAACACTTTTAAAAAGCTCAGTGAAATCGGACCCGATAATAGTAGTCAAGCTATCGTTAACATCACGAAGTCTGTTCATTGGCAACATATGAGCGACGAGCTCACCGGCCGTTAAGTGCCGGTAGTGGACAGCCAATACATCGCGTACTTCAAATTTTGGCTCTCGAAAGCTTTCTGCATTACAACGGCATTTAGGATTACTGTCAATTAGATTCGCTACGGCAATTCTGTACCACCCTTCAAGGCAGGCTATCGAACCAATCGGAATATACCTATATAACTCTGATTTGATCTTCTTATCCCAGGCCGATTGCCTGATCACGTTGAATGACTCAATGAGAGGATGAATCCTTCTTTCAACCTGTTTCCACCTCTTTGTCCTTTTTAGGAGGCGCTTATTACGCAGTGCAATTTCTTCTGAATAGTTGCGGTTTTTGCCCATGAATCTTTCGTTCCAATAAACTTAACTATACAGAAATAAATCCACAATAATTATAAAATACAGAAAATATTCTGCATATCACAATATTTCTTGCTCTTTATAAAATGACATCATTTGTGACCGTATATTTACATTCTGAACTTTTATTTTTTCCCCACCTCAGCCTTGGTTCGCGGGCTGCCTTGACCTTATCTGGCTGTCCGCTGGAGTGACATGTTAGGCGTTTCTCAATTGCCTTAATAACTTGCCATACTCGGAATGCGAACCAATCCAAAACCAGAGTATTTCGTTATCCTGCAGAATTCCAATAGCACGGTAATCCCTTGTGATCCGCACTGAAAATATTGGCCGACTTGAATGTATCCGCTTGAAATGCAAACCAGGATGGTATGGATCACTTATAAACAGCCTGTATGCCTTTTTTGCCTGTTTCTTGGTCGTAGCCGATAATTCGCTATAACACTTCCAGAAACGGTCTGTCGTTTTGGATTTCACAGTTTATTAATATCCAAGGGCGTTGTCTTGCCTTGTCTATGGGCCTCAAGCGTTTCATCGGCAAGCCGTTCAAGTATATCCTCAGATGCAGCAAACGACTCTTCCCATTTCCTTTCTGCCTCAAGTTCCTGCAGCAGCCATTTTGCTAATGCGTTTTGTTCGATGTCTGGAAGTTTTGAAGCTTCTGTAAATGCCTTTTCCAGTAATTTCGTCATGATTTACCTCCGTTGTTTGCTCATACCTATAAGCGATACTATTATACTCGTAAATATAATAACATTAGTAGCGTGAATCAAGGGAAAAGAATGAGAATGTATAAGGGACATTTATAAAAGTGGAGTTATATTTTTTTGTTATTTATCTCTGTGGTGAATTATTACGAGATTTTACCCATTTCCCATCTCAACTTTGGTTCTCGGGCTGCCTTCATCTCGTCTGGGCGGCTGATGGGTGTGGTTTGTGGTGAATTACGAATCACTTCAGGCTGTCGTTCAATATCTTCCGCTATCTTAATCATTGCCTCTGCAAATGCATCAAGCGTCTCGCGCGATTCCGTCTCCGTAGGCTCTATCATCAACGCCTCTTCCACAATGAGTGGGAAATAAATCGTAGGGGCGTGGAAACCGTAATCTAACAGCCTCTTTGCGATATCTAACGCAGAAACGCCATTCTTCTTTTGCTTTTTTGCAGAGATGACAAACTCATGCATACACGTCTTGCCGTAAGGAATATCATAATATTTTGCAAGTTTATGCCGCAAATAATTGGCGTTTAAGACTGCATATTCTCCTACCTTACGTACGCCCTCTTTACCCAAGGTTAACAAATAAGTGTATGCCCGAATCATCATCCCAACATGTCCATAAAACGCCCTGACCTTGCCTATAGAATCCGGGTAATTATAATTCAGGATGTAATTGTTATTATTCAATTCAATTCGTGGTATTGGGAGGAATGGTTTAAGCGCATCGGTTACACCAATTGGTCCGGCGCCAGGTCCGCCACCGCCATGCGGTGTGGAAAAGGTCTTGTGAAGATTCAGGTGCAGGATATCAATCCCCATATCTTTTGGCTTGGCTACGCCCATAAGCGCATTCATATTCGCCCCGTCACAATAAACAAGTCCACCTGCATCGTGGGCAATCTTGCATATTTCCACGATATCCTTCTCGAATAATCCCAGGGTATTGGGGTTGGTAATCATGAGCGCCGCAGTGTCACGGGTAAATAAGTCTTTGAGCTTCTTTATATCCACAAGCCCTTCGGCATTGGATGGAATAGATTCAACGTCATAGCCGCAAAGTGCGGCAGATGCAGGGTTGGGGCCGTGTGCTGAGTCGGGAACGATGATCTTGTGTCGTGTTTCTCCCTTTTTCTCCAT
>MHYY01000018.1:19851-20218 GCA_001830285.1 Planctomycetes bacterium RIFCSPLOWO2_12_38_17
AATTCACCATGTGCGCCAGCCGCAGGTTGTAACGTAAAGGCGGACATACCGGAGATTTGTTTGAGCATTTGCTCAAGGTCATAAAGCAGTTTCAGGATGCCCTGACACTGTTCAATAGGTTGATAGGGATGCAATTTTATGAAACCTTCCAGTCGTGCGACATCTTCATTTATCTTAGGATTGTATTTCATGGTGCAAGAGCCTAATGGATAAAAATTCGCATCAACACAGAAATTCATCTGCGATATTCGTGTGAAATGCCGTACGACGTCAATTTCAGAAACCTCTGGCAAATTTGTTTCATGTCTTCTCAGCATTTTTGCTGGGAGAAGGTCTTGTATAGATTTTTCCGGTACATCGCAAGCAG
>MHYY01000019.1 GCA_001830285.1 Planctomycetes bacterium RIFCSPLOWO2_12_38_17
ATATATCACAATTTAGGCTGGAGACTTATTAATTATGTGGATTTTAAGAATGAATATATGGGTTATAGCAATTATTTTTGTAACGTTTATTTCTTTAAATGGATGTGGGAAGAAAGAAGGTCCTGAAAGTGTTGCAGTTACAGATAGTGAAGCAGGAAGTGATGAGTCAACAGATAGTAAAGATGTCAAAAAAGAAGTCAAACTTCCCGAAAATATGACTGCTAAAGAGTATTACAATTTTGGGCTTGAACAGATTAAAAAAGGGATGTTTGACGAGGCTATCGCTGCGTGGGAAAAGGCGATTGAATTGGAACCAACAATGGCTAATGCATATGAAAAGCTTGGAAAGGCATATTATACACAGGGTAGGTTTCAGAAAGCAGGCGAAATATACAGGAAGGAATTGGAATTAAAACCAGACGACCCTATGATATATTTTAGTCTTGGGGTTGTTTACAGGATGAATGAGCAATATGAAGATGCTGTTAAGATGCAGACAAAAGCACTGGACTTGAACCCAAACCTTGCCACTTCATATAATGAGCTTGGTTTGACTTATTGTAAACAAAAGAAACTGGACGAGGCTGTCTCAGCCCACAAGAGAGCGCTTGAATTAGATCCCAAAATTGGAACTGCGCATAATTATCTTGGCGTTGTATATCTGTTAAAGGGTATGAGTGCTGAGGCACAGGAAGAATTCGAGCAATTTAAAAAATATGAGGCAGGCAAGAATATGCCCCCTCAACATGGCGCTGCTTCAGGACATTAAAGTTTAATACTATAAACTAATTACTGACGACCGACATCAATTACCGACATCTTTTTTATCCTATCCATCACGGGTGGATGTGAGTAATAAAATTTAACATAGAGAGGGTGAGGACATAAATTTGAAAGGTTGTCTTTTGAAAGTTTTACAAGTGCAGTCGTCATGTCCTGAGAATTATCAGTTAATTCACATGAAAAGCGGTCTGCCTCGATTTCATGTCTTCTTGAAAAATAATTAAATACGGGCTTGAAAGGGAATGATATTATAGCACCGATAAAACCCAATACTATAACCTTTGTAAAGAATGTGCCTTCTTTCATATGAAATAGATGGTTGAGATTATCACCCTGAAGAACTTTAAAAGCAACATACATAGATATAAACGCTATAAATTCTGAAACAATCAGGTGCTTTAAAAGATGTCGTTTTTTCCAATGGCCAGCCTCATGGGCAAGTGTTGCTAAGATTTCGTTACTATTTAGTTTCTCAAGCAAGGTATCGTAAAGTACAATCCTTTTAACCCTTCCGATGCCGGTAAAATAGGCGTTTGTGTGTCTTGTCCTCTTTGATGCATCCATCTTTAAGACCCGTTTTACCTGTATTCCAACCTTTTGCATAAGAATTTGTATACCTTTCTGGAGTGTTTCTTCCTCTATTGGAGTGAATTTATTAAAAAAGGGCTCTATCACGTAGGGGAAGATATACATAATAATAACGCTGAATCCTAAAAACAGACACCATACCCAGAACCACCAGAGATCAGGACTTCCCTGAATAATAGCAAGTCCAGCAGAAGTTATTATTGATACGAGAATTGTTGAAATTATTAAAGATTTTATAAAGTCGGTTAACCATAGTTTAAAGGTCATTGTTGTAAAACCATACTTGTTTTCAATTTTAAAAGTATGATAGAGATTGAATGGGATTGTCAGCAACGTTTCTGCATACAACAATAATAAAAAGAAAACCATACCAGAAAGGATGAATGGTAGCTTTAAAGATACAATCCATGAATTGTAAATATTAAGCAGGCTGGCAAAAAGAAGGAGTAGAAGGATTATGTTATGGAAGATGGACGAGATTATTCCAAACTGTGTGTTTTCAATTACATAATCTCTTGTTTTATTGAGTAACGCCTGATCAACATAGCCTTCAAAAGATGCAGGGATTATTGAACCATATTTATTTAAATGAGATAGATTAAGATATTCAAGGTAGTAGCCTGAAAATACTACGATGAGATATAAAACGAGGATTGTGGTAATATATTTATCCATTGATAGAGATTGGCAGTTAAAACTGTATTCATAATGTATTTTAAGTGAATGTTCTTAACAACAATTACTTTAAAAAGTTCAAGCTAAATCTTCGACTTCAGAACGTGGTGTACGCATCATGAGGTTGCTTACCGCCACTAAAGGGTTCTTGTCATTAAAGAGTATATTGTAAGTTTCTCGGGTGATTGGCATTTCCACCTTGTATTTGTCAGATAACGACACGACTGATTTTGTTGTCCATACACCCTCTGCAATTTGTTCCATATTTTTCAGGATTTCCTGGAGTTTTCTGCCTTTTCCAATTTGTTCGCCAACCCGTCGGTTTCTCCCATAAGGACTGATACATGTTGTAATCAAATCACCAAGACCTGTGAGGCCTGAAAAAGTATTTTTTTGCGCCCCCATGGCTACTCCTAGTCGGCTGATTTCTGCAAGTCCACGGGTAATAAGCGCAGCCTTTGAATTATCGCCAAACTCTAAGCCTTCACATATGCCGGAGGCTATGGCTATAACATTTTTCATAGCAGCGCCTAATTCAACGCCGATAATGTCAGGGTTAGTATAAACCCTGAGTCTTCCGGTTGTGAAAGTATCCTGAACAATTCTGGCAAGACCGTCTTCGTTTGAGGATGCAACAATTGTGGTGGGCAATCCAAGCGATACTTCTTCTGCATGGCTTGGTCCAAGGAGCAGACATATGGGTATTTTACCAAAGACATCTGCGATGATCTCGCTGGGTCTCATAAGTGTGTCATTTTCAATTCCTTTTGTAACACTTACAACTGGTATCTCTTCATTGAATATGACCTTAAATTTAACGAGTACACTACGCAAATACGGAGTTGGTACTGCCGAAACTATAAGTTCTGCTTCTGTAAGTTTTTTAGAAATGTCAGAGGTAATATGTATTTCAGAAGGGATGCGGATTCCTTTTAAATATTTTACATTTTCTCTCTTTTCTCTTAAGTATTTAGTGTAACCCGAATCGGCACCCCATAAAATAACTTCATAACCTTTTTTTTGTAAAAGTATTGCAAGAGTGGTTCCCCACCCACCATTGCCAATAACGGTAATTTTATTATTATGTGATGTCTGAAGCATTTTAATAAAGAATATAAAAAATTGGGCTGGAATAATCCAGCCCTTTAATCAACGTGTTTATTTTTTGCTATTCACAATTGTTATTTGGCAACCTGACATGCCTCTTCTGCGTATAATGGGAAAGCATTACAGAGTTCTCTAACTGTTTTTTTAACGGAATTTTTAGCTTTAATATCACTGGGTTTTGAAATGATTTTGTCAATACATTCCGCGATTTTTATGACTTCGGGTTCTTTCATGCCTCTTGATGTTACCGTAGGCGTACCAATACGAATGCCGCTTGGTTCGTTAGTGCCTCTTTCATCGAATGGGATTGTATTTCTATTAAGTACAATATCTGCTTCTTCTAGTAATATTTGTGCTTCTTTTCCAGTAATACCTTTATTACGTAAATCAACTAAAAAAAGGTGGTTGTCTGTACCTCCAGATACGAGTGTATAACCTTTTTTTATGAATTCCTGTGCCATTGCCCTTGCATTTTTTACTGTTTGTCTTTGACATTCCTTAAATTCTTCGGTCATTGCTTCTTTAAAGGCTACTGCTTTTGCAGCAATGCAGTGCATAAATGGACCTCCCTGGATACCGGGGAAAACCACAGAATCAATTTGTTTTGCATATTTTGCTTTGCATAAAGTCAAGCCGCCTCTCGGACCCCTTAGTGTTTTATGCGTTGTTGTTGTAACAAAGTCTGCGTATGGAACCGGGCTGGGATGTACGCCGCCAACTATAAGTCCGGCAATATGCGCAATATCAGCCATAAAGTATGCATTGACTTCATCGGCAATATTTCTAAATTTTGGAAAATCTATTATCCTCGGATATGCGCTAGCGCCGGCAATTATCATTTTTGGTTTTGTCTTAATAGCGATGTTTCTCAGTTCATCATAGTCAATATAACCAGTGTCTCTTTTTACACCGTAATGCACAATTTCATATAGCATGCCTGAGAAATTCTTTTTGAATCCATGTGTGAGGTGACCACCGTGTGTAAGGTCCATACCCAATACTCGGTCGCCCGGATTCAATACAGCAAGATAAACAGCCATATTTGCCTGCGAACCAGCGTGAGGTTGCACGTTGGCATGTTCAGCGCCGAAGATTTGTTTTGCCCTTTCAATAGCTAAACGCTCCACAATATCAACATTTCCACATCCTGCATACCACCTTTTCCCTGAATAGCCTTCTGCATATTTATTGGTCATCAAAGAGCCCTGCGCCTCCTGCACTGCAGTACTACAAATATTTTCTGATGCAATCAGGTCAATTGTATTCTGTTGTCTTTCTAATTCATCTTGAATAGCGCGCCAAACTTCTGGGTCATCATTTTTTAGCGTAATCATAATTTTTCCTTAAAAACACGTTAATTAGGTTTTGACATTCTCCACTTAAGATAAGCTTCCATAAAATCATCAATTTCACCGTCAAGAACTGCCTGCGTATTCCCAGTTTCCTTGTCTGTACGCAAGTCTTTAATAAGAGAATAAGGTTGTAAAACATAAGAACGTATTTGATGCCCCCAGGCAATTTCTCCCTTTTTATCATAGGCAGCATTAAGTTCTTTTTCTCTTTCTTTCTCCTTTAACTGATACATCTTCGCCTTAAGCATACTCAATGCCATTCTTCTGTTTTGGTGTTGCGAACGTTCGCTCTGGCATTGAACCACAATCCCTGTCGGGATATGGGTCATACGCACAGCAGAAGATGTTTTATTGACATGCTGTCCACCAGCGCCGGACGCACGGTAGGTATCAACTCTCAATTCATCTTCATTAATTGCAATCCCATCCTCTTCCTCAATCTCTGGTAAAACGTCAACTGCCGCAAAAGATGTATGTCTTCTTGCGTTTGCATCAAAAGGTGAAATACGTACAAGACGATGAACACCAATTTCAGACTTTAAATACCCATAGGCGTAATCGCCTTTTATGGATAAAGTTATTCGCTTGATACCGGCTTCTTCACCGGGTAGTTCATCAATAATAGATATTGAATGTCCTTTATTTTCTGCCCAGCGGCTGTACATACGATATAACATTGATACCCAATCGCAAGACTCGGTTCCACCAGCGCCAGCGTTAATGCTTAAATAAGCATTGCAATGGTCATGAGACTCTCCCAGCATTGTACGAAATTCTATTTTCTCGAGCCTTTTATTCAGGGTTTTAATGTCTCTGATTAATTCAGCTTCTGCCTGTTCGTCATGTGTTTCTTCTATAAGCGTGGTTAGAATCTCTATATCGTCAAGCGATTTTTGCAATTCGCGAATCGGTACAACAAGGTCTTTTATTAATTTTAATTTTTTAATGATTTGCTGTGCCTTATCCTTGTTTTCCCAAAACTGGGGTGATGATATTTGCGATTCTAAAGAGGATAACTCTTTTTCCTTGTTCTCCAGGTCAAAGTGAGTCCCTGAGATGTATCAGGCGCTCTTTAAGAGGGTTTAATTCTTTTTCAATACTACTTATCATAATTAATAACCTTCGCGATTAACGTGTTTTTTGAATGGTACATTTAAAAAAGGTTATGATAACTTCATAACACTTACAATGTTTAAGAGATACATCAATTCGTTCAGTATGACAGCAAAATAAAATCCAGCATGGCGATTTGTCATTCTTAGTGAAATGAAGAATCTGTTAAATTAATATAGTTTAAAAATTATAATTATGAGGTCGTCATATGTCAATATAATTTGGAATTGACATGAAAAGGAAATGTCCTTATTATGATGGTGTTTTAAGACAGTACGTAATTGATATTTTGTGTTAAGTTACTTTTTTAATCATGTTAGATTCTTTGCAGACCGTTCGTTTAGCACATGGTTTCGGCTCGGAATAACAAATTGTCGTATTAAACTTCTCGTTCAGTCATGCTGAACTAAGCAAAGTATCACTTTTATTAAATAGATTTACGTTATTAATTTTTAAATGGGAAAGTAGTTATGATACAAGGAGTAAAAGTAAAAAAACTCAAAGTTATTCTTGATGAGCGCGGCAGGCTGATGGAGATGTTACGGAATGATGACGAATTGTTTATAAAATTCGGACAGGTATACTTAACAACTGCCTATCCAGGCGTTATAAAGGCATGGCATTATCATAAAATACAGACAGATCATTTTGTTGTTGTTCATGGAATGATGAAGATAGTTCTATATGATGGGCGGAAAGACTCTCCTACCTTTGGACAGATAGACGAGTATTTTGCAGGCGTGCACAACCCTGTTCTAATACAGATACCGCCTATGGTCATGCATGGTTTTAAATGTATAAGCGAACATGAGGCAATTGTTATTAACTGTCCTACTGAATTGTACAATTACGAGTCGCCTGATGAATATCGGATAGACCCTCGCAGTAGTGAAATATCATATAATTGGGATAGAAAGGATGGATAATGAAGGGAATTGTCCTTGCCGGTGGTTTGGGTACAAGATTAATGCCTTTAACAAAAATCACCAATAAACACCTCCTGCCTATTTATAATGAGCCAATGGTATATTACCCTATTAAGACGCTTATCAACGCCGGGATTAATGATATAATGATCGTCACAGGCGGTAATAATGCCGGAGAATTCCTGAGATTGCTGGGAAACGGTAAACAATTTGGTTTAAAACATATCAGTTATACTTATCAGGAAGGCGAGGGGGGTATTGCGGATGCATTGAGTCTGGCTGAGGAATTTGCGGACGGCGATAAAATTGTAGTAATACTGGGTGATAATATTATTGAAAATAATATAGTCAACCAGAAAGAGGCATTTGAAAAACAAAAAGAAGGCGCAAGAATTATTTTAAAAAAAGTCCCGCATCCAGAGCACTTTGGCGTGCCTGAGCTTGACGGTGATAAGGTTATCCGTATCGAAGAAAAACCAAAGAAGCCCAAATCTGAGTATGCAGTTATTGGTATTTACATGTATGATTACAGGGTATTTGATGTAGTAAAGACGCTGATACCCTCTGACCGTGGTGAACTCGAAATTACAGACGTGAACAATTATTACATAAAACATGGGTTAATGATGTATGATGCCCTGGACGGTTGGTGGATTGATGCCGGAAGTTCACACGATAATCTTGCTATGGCGACCCAGTTAGTTATAAAAACAGGTGCTAACAAACTGTGAGGGTAATTGCCGGCGCAGCAAGAGGTATTCACCTTAAGTCAATAAAGGGATTGCAGACAAGGCCCATAGCTGACAGCATAAAGGAGTCCCTGTTTAATATACTTTCTAATGTCATTCCTGATAGTATTATGCTCGATTTGTACGCAGGCACAGGTGCGATAGGGATTGAGGCGCTGAGCAGGGATGCGAAGTACTGTACTTTTGTTGAGATTGATAGAGAAGCAATTCAGGTTATTAAAAAAAACCTTGAGACAACAAAACTCAAGGACAAGGCACAGGTTTTAAGATGCGATGTGTTAGAAATCATTCCTTACCTTGAAAAAGACAATCTGAAAATTAATATAGTCTTTGCCGGTCCGCCGTACCCTTTGGTAGAAAAATCTCCATATCGGGATAAACTTTTGATATTATTTGATAATTTATGCAGTAGTCATATTGTGCATACAGACGGTATTTTAATCTTACAACACACGAAGTCTGATTTTACAATACCTGCTGAAGCGTCCAATCTGGATTTGTATGACGTTCGTATTTATGGTGATACACAATTATCTTTTTTTAAAACAAAATAAATGAATTAAGGTGATTGATAGAAATTAAAGCAAAAAACAGGATGAGATTTTACATCAGAAATATTTGAATATTTAATGTATGGACAATGCAAGGCAAAAAATAAAGAACGTAATGGATAATATACAACCATGG
>MHYY01000020.1 GCA_001830285.1 Planctomycetes bacterium RIFCSPLOWO2_12_38_17
TCAGAAAAACACCTTCGTGATATAACGAGTCTGCTAAAAATATCGGGTGATAAAATTGACATGGCTTATATTGAGTATTGGGCAAAAAAGTTGGGTCTTCTGGACATCTGGAATGCAATTTTACAAAGATTGAAAAAGACATAAAATGCAAACCTACAACCTTTACAAACTTCTCAAAGAAGAACTGAAAAATGGCTCGAATGACCTTGTTACAAGGCCTTCCGGGCAGGTAATCAGGGAGCGTATAGAGAGGGATATTGCTCAGGAAGAGGATGGAATAGTCATTGCCCTTGATTTTTCAAAGATTGGGATTATTGATTATTCATGTGCTGACGAGATAGTGGCAAAACTCATATCACGACTCCTGAGCGGAGAATATGGCGATAAATATATAACCCTGATCGGCATTAATGAAAACCAGAAGGAAAATATAGAAGTTGCCCTTGAGAGGAAAGACCTTGCCGTCATGGCAGCGATGCGAGAGGGGAGTAAAATTCTTTTAGGAAGCCTGAATAACTACCTAAAGGAGACGTTGAATCTAATTCTGAAGAAAGGGAGAATAACAGCCAAGGAACTCTCTGAAAGTATGAAGCTTGAGGCTAATACTAGCGGTACCAGACTATTGAATCTTTATAAGAAAAGACTTGTAAAAAGAATTGACGAGATAGTTGATGGCGGGAAAGTGTGGGTGTACGAAAAGATATAGCAAATGTACGAATTACGATTTCAGATTTGGGATTCCCTTTACTAAATAATCTAGGTTGTTGTTAAGTTCCCACATCGATTTTGTGAATATTTAATACCCTTTTTAACAACACTTCTTTATCATTTTCAATTTGTGCAGTTAGTTCTTCAGATGTTTTAAATTTTATTTCATCTCTTATTTTAAAAAGAAATTGAATCTCAAGGTCATGCCCATAAAGTGACTCTTGAAAACCAAGGATATGTACTTCGATCTCCAATGTTTCATCTTCGCTTGAAAACGCTTCACGCGCAAATGTAGGTCTTAGTCCTATATTAGTCAATGCTGGATAATCTCTATCGCCAAGACGAACTTTTGTGGCATATACTCCCCGAGGTGGCCTGACTTCATGATGTAAGTCAAGATTTGCGGTTGGGAATCCGAGGGTTGTCCCTCTACCGGTTCTTTTAACAACAGTCCCCAGTATTGAAACAGGTCTGCCGAGCATTCCCTCTGCTTTCTCCAGATCTCCGTCTAAAATAGCATGTCGGATAGCTGTACTGCTAATTATTTGGCCTCTGTAAAATACAGGCGGGTACTCGTATACTTCATAACCGTATTTACTGGCTAGTTTATTAACAAGCTTAATATCTCCAGCACGGTTTTTGCCAAAATGGCAATTGAATCCCAGTACAATGTACTTTACACCCAACATGTCTACCAGTATTTTGTGTATAAAATCTTCAGCTGTAATTTGTGCAAATTTACGGTCGAATTCTAATACAATAGTGAGGTCTACGCATAGACGTTCTAATAAAAAAAGCCTGTGTTTTAAAGAAGTGATAAAAGAGTGCGGCCTGTTCTCAATTGCATTTTTAGGGTGGCGGTCAAAGGTGAGAACGACTGATTCACCTTTTTTTTCTATTGCAGTGTGTATTACGCTCTCGATTATTTTTTGGTGTCCGCGGTGTACACCATCGAACATTCCGATAGTAACGACTGGGTGATTTATTTTTCTTGTTAATTTCTTTAAGCCATAAATAGTTTCCAAAGTATATATTGCTCAAAAAACTTACTTATTGATATTTTGTGAACATTTCAGTGTTTTTGCCAAGGTCGGTCCGCCAGTCGGCAAGAAAGGCTTCTTGTTTCTCGTACAAAAACCGTTTTGTTAAGTTATCTTTATCTTTTGCAAATAATGCTTTGTCTGCCGGCTTTCTGTCCGTTGGATTTATTATATAACAAGCCTTCTCTCCCGATGTTTCAATAGCGATTCCAAATTGTCCTTGTTTTAATTCAAATGCCTTTTTTGCCACGTTAGGACGGTCTTCTTTGAACGCCTCAATATATCTCGATTCTTTATTAAAGAGTTTAATCGGACGATTAATATAACTCGTTTCGCAGATTGAAAAATTCTTTTGAGGATATTCAATCTTAATAGATTTCAAAATATCTTCCAGTGTAATGTTATTATTAGTTCCTGCATATTTTTCTGAAACTTCTTTAGCCTTTAAAAGCCCTTTCTCATGCTTGAGGTCGTTTATCACCTGGCTTCTAATCTCTTCAAAAGGTGCAGCGGCAGCAGATTTTTTATCAATTACCTGGAAAATAACCTTGCCTTCTACAAAGTCAAATGGGACTGAAGCTTCAAACACGTCCCTGTCGAACGCTGTTTGAACTAATTGGTCATTACCGGGAAACAGTTCGAATAAGTCATTTTCTGTGAGGAGTTCACTTTTAGATTTCTTGCCTGCAGGAATCACATAAGTTAATTTGTACTTGCTTGCTAAATTTTCAAAACTGAGGCGCTCTGACTTATCAATTGTTTCGTATATTTCTTCGTCCAGTTTATTCATTATTTCGGTTGACGTATCTCTTGACTTTTGTTTTGCAATTGTCTTCCTTATCTCTTCTTTCACTTCAGTAAAAGGCTTATATTGCGTTATCGTCTTGTTTTCTTCCTGTTTTGTTACCTTCTTTTCCGTTGCGGATGTAGCTTTTGCATCTGCAGGTTTAGACCCTACAGTCGTGACTTTAAATTGATATTCTTTCTTAGCTTCATAGTATATTTTCATTTCATCTTCAGTAACTGACGCCTGTTCTTCTAAGTCATCGTATTTTGCAATTATGCATTCGATTTTAACTCTTTCTGGAAGCTTGTATCCGGGCTTATCTGAATCAGTATTATATTCTTCGTTCATGTATTTATCATAAAACACACGAATCTCATCTTCTGTTGTGTTAACAGAATCTAAGAAATCCTTTGCCTTTAATATGAGGGCTTTAAATTTTACCTGTTCATTTTCTAACGAATACCTTTGCCAGATTTCTTCTGTTGTCGTTTTTATTGATGAACGTATCATTGAATCTAGTTTTTCGGCAAGCAATGCTTCCTTTAATGTACGGGATATCTGATCCTGGGTAAGTTTGAAATTATTGCAGAGGAATTGAATGAGTTGTGGTCTGTTTATATTTACTTCCCCGCCAAAAATTTGGAAACCAAGCCTCCGGAGGCCTTCTTCTACTTCCTGTGCTGTTACGACGAGTCCCATATTTTTTGCTTCTTCAACATACATGAGTTGTTTCCAGACAATAGAAACTACGGATTCTCTTGCTTGTGAGAAGAAAAGACGTTGCCAGCGTCCCAACATGTCAAGAAATTCATTTTCAGTTATTTTTCTGCCAAAAATTGTTCCGATTGGTTTTTTGGGGATCATTTCCATCGCGGAATAACTGATACCCCACACAAACATTGAAAAAATCATGACAATATAAACTGTTTTTTTATGCCTTCTGAACCAGGAACTTGAAACCATAATGTTTTATTTCCCTCATAATTGACTCTTTACAAGATCAAACAATAATTATTTTAAGAAAATACAATTAAAACAAAAAAATATTTTATCCATAATATTAGTAATTATCAAATGGATTTTTATGTTCATAACAAAAATATCTCTTGACACTTATTATAGCCTCTGATTATATTCTTCACTTTGAGGTATTTGAAATGGTAAAAGAAAAAAAGAATCTGGTAATAGTAGAATCACCTGCCAAGGCGAAGACTATTGGTAAATACCTTGGGTCTGCCTTCTTTGTTCGTTCATCAATGGGGCATGTACGCGATTTGCCAGAAAGAAAGCTTTCTGTTGATATAGAAAATAATTTCACACCAGAGTATAAAATAATCACCAGCCGGAAAAAGCTGGTTTCAGAGTTATTAGATGATTCAAAGAAAGCCGATTTTGTTTACCTGGCAACTGATTTGGACAGGGAAGGTGAAGCAATTGCATGGCATTTGTGTCAGGCGCTTGGAATATCTGATGAAAGGGCAAAACGTGTAACCTTCAACGAAATTACAAAAGATGCTATTTTGGAAGCCTTCAAGCACTCAAGTTCAGTTAATATTTCAAAAGTGAACGCCCAGCAAGCGCGAAGGATTCTCGACCGTCTTGTGGGTTATATGATTAGCCCCTTATTATGGAAGAAAATAACAAAGGGTTTAAGCGCTGGACGTGTTCAATCTGTTGCTGTAAGGCTTATTGTAGAACGAGAAAAAGAAATTAAGGATTTTAAGCCTCAGGAATACTGGAAAATCAATGCTGCGTTAAAAATCTTAAAAGAGGATAAAACATGTGAAACAGGTTCTTTTAAGGCACAACTACATAAATTTAATAATGAGAACTTAGAGATAAAGAACGAGCAACAGGCGAAAGACATTGTTAATGAGCTTGAAAAAGAAGAATACATAGTTGCAAATATTAAAAAGCAGACAAAACGTAATAACGCACCGCCTCCTTTCACTACTAGTCTGTTACAACAACAAGCGTCTATTCGCTTGCAATACAGCGCCAAAAAGACAATGCTCATTGCCCAACAACTGTATGAGGGCATAGACATAGGAAAAGAAGGTTCTGTGGGTCTAATAACTTACATGAGAACCGATTCTTTTCACGTCTCAGAACAATCACTAACGGTTTGCAGGAGGTTTGTTGCTGACAAATATGGTCTAAATTATTTGCCGGAAAAAGCAAATTTATATGCATCTGGTAAAAAGGGTACACAGGGCGCGCACGAGGCAATACGTCCTACTGTAATAGAATATACACCCGAATCAATAAAAGATTATTTAACAAAAGACCAATATAAACTTTATGAACTTGTATGGAATCGTTTTGTTGCCAGCCAGATGAAGCCGGCGGTCTATGCGGTAACCGATGTCGAAATTAATGCGGGAAAATATATGTTCAAGGCAAAAGGAAGGGAATTGTTATTTGACGGCCATACAATTCTTTCCGGGCACGAAATGGAAAAAGATGAACAGATACTCCCGCTTTTGGAGAAAGACCAGAAGCTGGAATTGATGGAATTGTTGCCAACGCAGCATTTTACTCAACCGCCACCCCGTTATACTGAGGCGTCGCTTGTTAAAACATTAGAAAAAATGGGTATAGGCAGACCAAGTACTTATGCCACTATTATTTCAACTATACAGGAACGGGGATACGTCAAACAGGAGAAACGTGCCTTTTACGCAACGGAATTGGGAATACTTGTTACCGGAAAACTTGTTGAGCATTTTCCAAGAATAATGGATGTGAAATTTACATCGTATATGGAAGATGAACTGGATAAGATTGAAGAAGAAAAAATTGATTGGGTTACGGTGCTTAAAGATTTTTACGACCCTTTTAAAATTGATTTAGAAAAGGCAACTGGAGAAATGAAAAGTGTAAAAGGAACAACAGAAGGCAGTAATCAGACATGCAGTTCCTGTGGTCAGCCCATGGTAATACGTTGGGGAAAACACGGTAAGTTTCTTGGATGCTCGGCATTTCCCAAATGCAAAAATACGTTACCACTGGACGAAAAGGGTGAACCTTCACAACCACAGACAACCGATCAAAAATGTGAAAAGTGCGGCAGCGCAATGCTTATCAAAACCAGCCGGCATGGGAAATTTCTTGCTTGTTCAGCATATCCTAATTGCAAAAACACAAAATCATTAACAGGAGAGACTGCAAAGGTTGAACCCACAAATGAAAAATGTGAAAAGTGCAGTAGTGCCATGGTAATCAGGTTAAGTAAAAAGGGCAAATTCCTGGCATGTTCAGCCTATCCAAAATGCAGAAACATTAAGACCCTTCCTACAGGAATAAAATGTCCAAAAGAGAATTGTGGCGGAGAATTGGTGAGCCGTCGCTCTAAGAAGGGCGGTGCGTTTTTTGGATGCAGTAAATACCCTGATTGTGATTATATTACAAAAGAATTACCCGAAACAACGGAAGTTAATAAAGAAGAAGGAAGCGCAAATTAGGCATTAATAATTGAATCAATGTTTATCCCTCATATCACATGATTCATCTGATTATCTTGCTTATAATGAAATATTCTATAAAGTACTGGCAGAACAAATAAAGTAAGAACAGTTGAAGAAAGAATCCCGCCAATTACAACTGTAGCAAGAGGTCTTTGTACCTCAGCCCCGGTTCCCGTAGCCAGTGCCATTGGCAGAAACCCTAACGATGCAACGAGTGCTGTCATAAGTACCGGACGCAGGCGTGTAATGGCTCCATGCAGGATAGACTGTTCAAGGGAATTGCCTTCGGAACGCAACTTGTTGATAAATGAGATCATGACAAGTCCGTTTAGGACCGCTACACCGGAGAGTGCAATGAACCCAACGCCAGCCGATATCGATAGCGGAATGCCCCTGAGCCAAAGAGAAACAATTCCTCCTGTTAGAGCAAAAGGAACACCTGTGAAGACTAAAAGGGCATCTTTTACAGTTCCAAATGTGGTAAAAAGCAGGAAAAAGATCAGTAAGAGCGCAATGGGAGTAACGATTTGGAGTCGTTTCCTTGCCGACATCATCTGCTCAAACTGTCCACCCCAGGACATCCAGTAGTTAGCCGGTATGGTAACATCCTGTTTGATCTTCCTTTCTGCCTCTTTTACAAACGAACCTATGTCACGGCCGCGCACGTTTGCTGTTACAACAACCCGGCGCTTGCCATTTTCCCTGCTAATTTGATTGGGACCTGGTTTAATAATAAATTCTGCAATAGAGCCAAGCGTTATATAACCGCGTCGTTTGTGTTCCTCTAAATAGGTTGCCGGTAGTAAGCCCACATTCGAAGCGCTTCCAGTATACGATAACGGAATCTGTAATCTCTTGATCGCTTCTATATTACTGCGCATATCATCCGGCAGGCGTACCATGAGTTCAAACCTTCGGTCGCCCTCAAAAACAGTTCCTGCACTTTTCCCTCCAATCGCAACCTCGATTACCTCCTGCACATCGGAAACATTAAGACCGTATCGTGCCATTTCTTTACGGTTCATCTGGATGGTAAGCACTGGAAGTCCTGTTACCTGCTCTACCTTAACATCTGATGCCCCTTTGATTTTTTCAAGAACTTTAGATATTTTTTCACCCGTCTCTAACAGGATTTCCATATTATCACCAAATATCTTTACCGCCACATCACTCCGTACCCCTGCAATAAGCTCATTGAAACGCATCTGGATCGGCTGTGTAAATTCGTAGTTGTTTCCAGGAATTTTCTTGAGACGATCCTCAAGCTCGTGTACCAACTCTGCTTTTGGCTTATGAGGGTCCGGCCAATCTGACTTCGGTTTGAGCATTACAAAGGTGTCGGCAACGCTTGGCGGCATGGGATCGGTTGCGATCTCCGCCGTTCCTATTTTAGAAAAGACGTTATCCACCTCGGAGAATTCTTTTATATTCTTCTCGAGGACGTGCTGCATCTCTACTGCCTGTGACAGGCTTGTCCCAGGGATGCGGAGTGCGTGTATCAGGAGGTCTCCCTCATCTAAACTTGGTAAAAATTCACTTCCCATGCGTGTTGCTAAAAGTCCGCTGAGGATAACAAGCACACTTGCCGTCGTAATAACGAATACCCGATTATGCATGGCCAGGTTTAAAACAGGAATATAGGTTTTCTTAGCCCATCGCACAAAAAAGTTTTCCTTTTCGGATAGTTTTCCGGTAAGAAATAACGCCACAGCGGCAGGAATAAACGTTACAGAAAGAACCATTGCACCGAATAAGGCAACAATCACGGTAAATGCCATGGGATAAAACATCTTCCCTTCAACTCCTGTCAGGCTCAGGATGGGCAGGTAAACAATCATGATGATCAGCTCACCAAACACGGTTGGTTTTAGCACCTCCTTTGATGCCTCAAGTACGACTTCATACCTATCTTCGCGGGTTAGTAACCGTCCGAGCCGGTGTTGTTCTTCTGACAGCTTGCGAATGCAATTTTCAACGATAACCACAGCACCATCAACAATAATCCCGAAATCAAGCGCCCCAAGGCTCATGAGATTTGCGCTTACTTTATTGTTTACCATCCCTGTGATGGTAAAGAGCATGGACAATGGTATAACAGAAGCCGTGATGAGAGCCGCTCGTATATTCCCCAAAAAGAGGAATAGAATAGCAATTACCAGAAGGGCGCCTTCAGCCAAATTCTTCTTTACGGTATGTATGGTTTTTTCTACAAGAGTGGTACGGTCGTAAACTGTCTTGGCAATAACACCAGGTGGTAATGTATGATTTACCTCAACCATCTTATCGGCCACCATTCTTGATACTGTTCGACTATTTTCGCCCATAAGCATAAAGACCGTACCCAGGACAACCTCTTTCCCGTTTTCCGTTGCAGCACCAGTTCGGAGTTCCTTCCCTAACAAAACCTCCGCTACATCTTTAATATAAATGGGCACTCCTTTGTAATTTCCTATGATAATCCGCCGGATATCCTCAATATCGACCACTTGACCGGGGGCTCTAATCAAATACTGTTCTCCGCTGTGTTCAATATACCCCGCACCTACATTGGCATTATTTCTGGCAAGGGCATGAAGAACATCATGAAACGACAACCCGTAAGCAATCAGTTTGTCAGGGTATGGAGTTACATGATATTGTTTCTCGTAACCGCCAATGGTATTTACTTCAGTAACACCTGGAATATTGCGAAGCTGAGGTCTAACAACCCAGTCTTGAATGGTTCTTAAATCAGTAGCTGTATAGGGTGTCCCATCCTGCTTCAATGCTCCGGCTTTAGGCTCCACAGTCCACATAAAGATCTCGCCAAGGCCAGTTGCAATAGGTCCCATAATCGAATCAACGCCGGGTGGGAGATTCCCTTTGACTTCCTGGATACGCTCGTTGATCAATTGTCGGGCAAAGTAAATATCCGTTCCGTCCTGGAAAATAACAGTCACCTGTGAGAGCCCATAACGGGATAACGAGCGTGTTTCTGTCAGTCTTGGTATGCCTGCCATTGCTGTCTCGATGGGAAAAGTGATGCGTTGTTCGACCTCCAATGGTGAATATCCAAGAGCCTCTGTATTAATTTGTACCTGGACGTTGGTTATATCAGGTACGGCATCGATGGGGACTTTTGGGTAATTATACAAGCCTAAAACGGCAACCGCCAGAGTTGCCATAAGGACTACCCATCGCCGACGGATTGAAAATTTTAAGATTCGTTCAAGCATTTTTAGTTGAAAGTTGTAGGTTGAAAGTTAAAGGTAATAAGTATTTAGTTATTTTTTGCGAGTTCTTAGTAATGATTGTTCTAATCCGTAAAGCATTTTTGAACACTCTTCATATTGGCTGACAAATATATTTAACTTTTCGTTACTCAAATATCTTTTTGCATTTGCTACTCTTAAATGATGGATAGTTTCCCTGATTTCACCTTGTGACCGACTGATTCCTTCTAAATAAATATTCGTGTGCTTGTTACCAAAACCTTCGGATAAATTTGCTGGAGCAGAATTAGATGAACGTCTTAATTGAGAACCTAATTCATACAACTCAAATTTTGGAAAAGTCATCGTCAATTCATTAACTTCTAATACAAGCTGGAATAATTTTTTGTATACCTCTAAATCTTCAACTTTCATAAAATACTTTCCTTAAACTGACAACTAACAACTTTCAACTTTAATCTGTATGGGTTCAATGCTCATGCGTTGCCCCTGCCTTACCCAAATCAGCCTTGAGGATAAAGCTGTTGCGTGAAACGTATTTCTCACCCGGAGAAAGACCATGCAATACCTCCATCCATCGTCCATCGCTTCTTCCCAACTCCAAGGGGCGGACCTCATACAGGTCACCGCATTGTACAAACACGACAGACCAATCACGGAATGTTTGTATTGCATCGACTGATACTGCTACTGGTACTGTCACCTCTTCCTGAACAATTTCGACAGTAACAAAGAGACCAGGACGCCAACGCCCTTCCGGATTCTGCACAACAACTCTCCCCTGTGCAGTCCGTGTTTGCTCACCGACAAGCGGGCCTAAATACATCAGCGTGCCATTTGCCTCAAGGCCTAATATCTTAGACCTTACCGTAACGTTTTGTCCGACCTTGACCACACGTAAGTCTTTGGCATACACCGTGACTCCCACCCAAACCGTACATAAATCAGCGATGGCGAAGATATCGGCATCTTCCTTAATAGCTTCACCCACGGCAATCTCCTTTTTAATAACAACACCATCAAACTGGGCTTTTAGCTCATAACGTGTAAGTCCCCTGCCCGTCATTTCCGGAATACTATCCAAATCAGTTTGGGAAAACCCCAATGCGAGTAGTTTTTGAGTAGCCATTTGCAGGTTTATCTCTTCTTCTGCCAGCGCCTGACGGCTGGCGAGATAGTCTTTTTCTGAGGAGATCTTCTGTTTCCAGAGACGCTCTTTCCTTTCAAATGTTGCTCGCGCCAGTTCTACCCGTTTCATAGAGGCCATGTATGCACTCTTCAGTTCCGCCACTTCACGGCTGTCAAGAACAGCGATAACCTCACTATGTTTGACCGCATCGCCAAGATTTTTGTACACCTCAGTTACCACCCCGGAGACCCTTGGTACGACATGCACTACCTTATCTGCATTGAGCTCAATCTCGCCTGGAAACTCAAGAACGGTTTTTATCTGAGCAGGACCGGCCGTCTCAATACCAATCCCAGCGTTTTGTATTGCCTCTGGAGTCAGTTCAACCCTCCCCTCTATCTGTGAATATTCCCAGCAATAAGTCTTACCTTTATGTTCCGCTAATACCTTGACATCAAAAGAGTGTGGCTCTTCAACAACCTTGTCGCCGCAAAGAGACTCACCCTCTCTCCGGAAGTTAATCACATCCACTCTGCCGCCAAGCCTATGTAATTCTATGATTAGTTTTACCTCCTCAGGGTTAACTGCTTTTCCTCTATCAAATACATAAACCCTAAATTGGGGAGGAACACCCCGTTCATAAATTGTGATCTCAACCTGAAAGTCACCTTCCAATAACAGTCTGCCTCCATGAGACCCCTTCGCATGATCATCTTCCTCATGTTCTGATTCAATCTCATCATGGGATTCATTAATGGTTGTTTTTCCCATGCTAAGGATAACCCATGCCAGGATAATTCCCGCCAGGATAACAATGCCAGTTATGTAGAATTTTTTAAAATGCATTATTGAGTTTTTCATATTTTATTACCTTAAAAGTCTTAGTCCATTGGCTATTACAATTAACCCACCTATCTCGTTAATCAGTATCCCGGGTACAAGGCCAATCCAACCACAGATGGCTACTGGTACAAGGAAGGCAATGATAAGGAGGGAAACGATGATATTTTGCCGGATATTACTTATCGTCCGCCGGCTCAGTTTAATTATATAGGGGATTTTCGCCAGATCATCTGACATAAGGACAAAATCGCTGGTCTCAATGGCTATATCAGTACCAGCGGCCCCCATAGCAATCCCAATATCTGCCTCAGCCATGGCGGGGGCGTCATTGACACCATCTCCTACCATAGCAATGTAATGATATTTTCCCTTTAGTTTCTTCACTGTTTCTACCTTATCTTCAGGAAGCAGCCTGGCATAATATTCATCAATATCAGTCTCTCTGGCAATTTCTGCGGCTGTTCCTTCGTTATCCCCGGTAAGCATAATAATCCTTTCAATCCCTAAATGTTTTAACATCTGGATGATGCTTTTTGCCTCTGCTTTTACTCTATCAGCTACGGCAATAATTCCGATAGGTTCCTCCCGAATCCCTAACAACACAACCGTTTTGCCTTGCTTTTCTAACTCAGAGATTTGAGCTTGAATCTTATCTACGGGAATTGTGTACTGCGAAAAAAGTCTTTTATTGCCGATATAGTATTCACAAGCACCTATTTTTGCCTTTGCACCCATCCCCGGCAGAGATTCAAAGACATCCACTGCCTGAAGATTTAATCTTCGTTCCTTTGCCTGGCTTACAATAGTTTCCCCCAAAGCATGCTCTGAGTGACACTCGATACTGGCAGCCAGTTGTAATATAGTTTCCTCTGTTTGATTATTCAGAGGTATGATGTCAGTAACGGAAGGTTTACCAATGGTAATAGTTCCTGTCTTATCAAAGGCAACGGCCTTCAGTTTTTCAGCAATCTCTAAATAAACACCTCCCTTCACTAGTATGCCGTGCCGGGCTGCATTCCCAATAGCCGCAACCACTGCAACTGGAACCGAGAGGGCAATACCACAGGAACAAGACACAACCAAAACCACGAGTCCCCTATAGAACCAGTAAGAAAATCCACCTAACATCAAGGGAGGAACGACCGCAACAGCGAAGGCCAGGGCAAACATTGCAGGGGTGTAATATTTCCCAAACTTTTCGCCAAAACGCTGATAGCTGGATTTCCTTGCCTGCGCTTCTTCCACTGAATGAATTATCTTCGCAAGGGTTGTATCCTTCGCTAATTTCGTTACTATCACTTCCAGGACACCTCTTTGATTAAAGGTACCTGCAAAGACCTCATCCCCCTCCTTTTTTTCTACAGGAATCGATTCACCGGTAATGGGAGATTGGTCAACACTGGAGTAGCCTTTTATTACCTTTCCATCTAAGGGTATCTTTTCTCCCGGCCGTATGATAATAATATCAGAGATTTCTACCTCTTCTACGGACACAATCATTTCCTTCCCATTTCTCCTGACCAGCGCTTCTTTCGGTATCAGCTCCATGAGCATCTTTATAGCGCCCCTCGATTTGTTCACGGTGTAAATCTCCAGGATATCACCTAACAAATAAATAAAGACCAACATAGATGCTTCTTCCCATAATCCAAGTGCTACAGCCCCAATAGCCCCGGTAACCATGAGTGTCCGGATATTAAGGGTTAAGGTCTTCAGGGCTCCAAATGCCATTTTCGCAGGATAATAACCACCGATAATAATGGCCATACTGTGGAAAATAATAGCTATTGTTCCCTCATATCCGATTTTTTCTAGCACAAAGGCTGTTAAGGTAAAAATACCGCATAGAGAGAGGGCTATAATCCTTTTCTCCTTCCACCAGGCGATTTTTGCCCTGGCTTCCTTAACAACCAATGCCTTCATCCCAGTTTCGGCAACACTCTTGATGATTTGCTGGATTGAGATTAATGAGGGATCATAAACGACTTTTACCCCCTGGGTGGCAAGATAAATTTCGAAGCTCTTTATTCCCGTAAGGGACGTCAACTTTTTCTCGATAATCGTCATCTCATCATGGCAATCCATTCCCTCTACAGTCAGTTTATAGGTTTCAACCCGATCTTTTATCATTGTTCGACACTCCAAATGGGGTAGTCACGTTTAAGTATTTTGGCAATAACCAGCCATTTTCTTAACTCATTAGCAATTTTCTCAGAGGTGATAGGAGCCATTTTTATTGGTTTGATTTTAGAGTGTGTCGTAAGCACGCCTTCCGATTCTTTTGCAAGTTCGAAAGAAGATGTCAGGTCTTTTCCGATAAACTGTTTGATAAAATCCTTGTTAATCACAGGTTCTCCAGTACAATCTTTGGGATTTTTAATAATATGGATTTCTTGAATTGTAATAGTGCGCCCGATATCAACAGAAAGTTCAAAGGTACCATGCTCTCCCTCGCCTTTAACCGGGAATGCCTTTTCTACCTCACTCCGTCCACGTCTGGTTGTCATTGAATAATAGACAATCGTTTTTTCTTGTTCACTAATTTTGATACCGTAGCGAGCTAGTTCATCAATTTGCTGATCTGTTAAGCGGACATGTTGCTTTTCAACCCACCCGAAAAGATGACCTTTTTTTATTTCACGAAGAGCCATTTCTTGACCATGTTCAGCATGTGGGGTTTCTGCACAACCACACGGCAATAAAATGAGCAGTATACATACAAGCCACTTTTTCACATTGCACCGTTTTTCCTTTTTGCTAGTCTTTTCTTATTTATACCACTATTTGCACTAACATATCTTTACAACTTCTATTAAACATATCATCCCCGTGGCCAGTACATGATGATTACCACACCTATAAGGGCTATGAAACCGCCAATCAGGTCAAATTTGTCCGGAGCTATCTTGTCAACTTGCCATCCCCACAGAATGGAGAGAACTATGAAGACTCCACCATAGGCGGCGTAGACTCTACCAAAATGTGCAGGCTGGAATGTTGGTATAACTCCATAGATAACCAGCACAATCGCTCCGAATAAACCAAACCAGAGACTCTTTCCTTCCCTTAGCCAGAGCCATACCAGATATCCACCGCCTATTTCGCAGAATCCTGCAAGAACAAAAAAGAAAAGGGATTTGGCAATTTCAATTTTTTCCATGTTTTACTCCTTTATATTATTTTGCGTTCTTTGCGCCTTTGCGGTGAACCGTTACGATAAAGCTTTTTGATCTTCATTATTGTCCACCTATTTTGGTCACTGCCAGTCGTTCGATGTCTGCAATGAGCATGTTTAAGTTTTTTAAGGAATCGATATAGGAAATCCTCGTTTCGGCCCATGTCCTCTGTGCATCCAGCAGGTCTATATAATCAAACTCACCTTCTTTGTATCCCCTTGTAATTAACTTAAGGGATTCTTCCGCCTTTGGTAGAATCTTATCCCTGTA
>MHYY01000021.1 GCA_001830285.1 Planctomycetes bacterium RIFCSPLOWO2_12_38_17
TATTTCATATCGAAATCAATAAGGTTTATAAAAAGTATACCATTAAAATTCCTTTTAAGACATTTTATTGTTTGCAATATTCCTTCATCATTATTTTGTGTGTGTATTTCTTCTGTTAAACCCCTGTGTGTGAATATATCACCGATTTTGCCGATACCTATTACCTCTAAATTCTTCTGAAGTGCGTGATCGAGAACTGTCGGTGCCGTTGGTGGCAGAGAAAAATCCTTACGTCTGTCAGTTCTTATATATTGTCCATTTTTAATAATGAAAGGGCGCGCAATAACTCTACCAACAGCGTGCTCACCTGTTAATATTTTGCGAGCGCATTCACACATCTTATACAATTCAGCAACAGAAATGACGTCTTCACATACGGCAATTTGAAATACGCTGTCGGCGGAAGTGTATACTATCGGGAATCCTGACTTTAAATGTTCTTTTCCTAATGCTTTTATAATTTCAGTACCGGAGGCTGGTTTGTTTCCTAGGATTTGTTTCCCAATATTTTTGACAAATGTATTTATAATCTCTTTTGGAAAACCATTAGGATAAACTGGGAAAGGTTTTGGTGTTATAATACCCATAATCTCCCAGTGTCCGGTAGTCGTGTCTTTCCCGGCTGACATTTCAGACATTTTTCCAAAAAAGCATGCGGGTTTAATCGTGGCAGAGACACCTTTAATCGGTATAATCTTCCCAATGCCCATACATTCAAGATTGGGTAGGTGTAGTCCACCTAGCTTATCAGCAATGTTTCCAAGTGTATTGCTGGATTCATCACCATATAGATGTGCATCTGGTAAAGCCCCGACACCAACACTATCAAGGACTAAAATAATTGCCCTATTTATAATATTCAATTATAAATGAAACAATCTAGAATTGTTTATTTGATTAAAGGTGCGTTATTTGATAATCAATAAGCGTTGTCTTTGCATAGACAGCGGGAAATTGTGTTTTATATCATAATTAGTTGGATTTATTTTGAACTACTTTAGTCATCGGAAGTTCAACTGTGAGGGTGGTGCCTTTGCCTACCCGACTTTCAACTTTTATTATTCCTCCATGGTCATAAACAATCTTTTTACAGATTGAAAGTCCCAGTCCTGTCCCTTTATCAGCTGTTTTGGTTGTAAAAAAAGGCTCGAATATTTTATTAATATGTTCATCTGGGATTCCACAACCAGTGTCCTTTATGATTATTATTGCTGAATTATTATGTATTTGTGTTCTTATACAGAGAATTCTTTCGGCAATATCTTGAGACTCCATCGAGTCCAGTGCATTAACAATTAAATTGATGAATAATTGTAGTATCTGGTTTTCCTCACAATTGATTGTAATAGGGTGCGAGTCGTATTCCTTGATCAGCTTAATACTTTGCATATTTAATTTATGAATAAATGTAGATAATGCTTCTTCAAGAATTAGATTAATTGAAACAGAAAGACTAAATCAATATTTGTTGAAAAATTGGCTCCAAGAATCGTTACGGAGGCTTATAGAAATTTGATAGCTTGTTATATTATAAATACTCGTTTTCTTGATAAGATATGTTTTATCTAAAATTAAAAAAAATTAAATGATTAGAGAATTGGATTTCTAATAATATTTTAAGTCTTCTACAATGATATCTGACGGTAGTTTTTCAGTTGCTTTATGTAGCATGCCAAGAAATAGAATACCAGTTTCTCCCTCTTTTAAAGTTTCATCTATTCTCCGGGCAATGAATGCATCTCTCTTTGATATATAATTCTTTTGTTCAGTAGCTGTTTCCCTATTTACTTTTCCGGAGGTTGTATTTTTAATCAATTGATATTCTTTCGTGAGTAAGTTAGGGTCTTCTGTCCCTATCAGAGTGGCTCCTTTATTTATAAGTGTAAGCAGTAATTGATGGTTCCTACCACCCCTGTTTGCAATTTCCTCTGCTATTTGTAATTCATTACCACAAACAGGTAAACCATCCTGATATATTTTTACCTGTGAATAGCAAAGATGTTTTTGTTCTAAACAATTTTCTATATTTGTCCATAATTCATCTATCTTTTTTAAATGATGACGCCATTTATGTACCCCATACCTTTGAATATATTTTTTCTTCAACGACTTAGCAAGTGAGCCCATATCTACTTCGGTATGAATAATTGGTATATGAATAAGTCGTCTTCCATTCATTTATTTAATAAATACAGAAGTTAGCTTGCAAGTTTTATTCCTACGATGTCTTCTAAAATTTGTATTAATAGATTGTTTCATTTATAAAGTGAAATAATTTGTATATATAACTAGGGTGTTAGTAGTTTCATTCTTTATTATTGAGCTAAAGCTTCTATAATTTTAATTTAAAAATTATAGCATATATTCCATAATAGTATGGAAATAATTCCATACAATGTTGCATTATGGCTATATTAATTTATTTTGATGTAATAAGAGAAAGGTATTTATTGAAGGGAAAATAATTGTTAAAGGATTATTATTCAGGCATACGTTTTATGATTGCACCAAGACTGGATAAACGTTCTTCGAATTTTTCATATCCTCTGTCAAGATGATATATGCGATGTACATGGGTGGTTCCATTTGCTACCAGTCCGGTAAGTACAAGACCAGCACCTGCACGTAAGTCAGATACCATTACATGGGTACCTGATAGAGAAGGCGCACCTCTTATAATTGCGCATGTGCCTTCTACAGTGATATCGGCGCCCATTCTTCGTAATTCAGCTGCATGAATAAATCTATCAGGGAAAATTTTTTCAGTAATAATACTCTTCCCTTCTATGGTGCATAATAATGCCATAAATTGTGCCTGCATATCTGTTGGCATGCCAGGATAAGGCATTGTTGTTATATCTACAGGGTGATATAGGTTATTCACTTTGATTCTTGCGGTGTTAGAATCAGTATTTATTTCAACACCTATTTCTCTTAATTTATCAATTACAGCGGTGAGATGTTCAGCTATTACATTTTGTAATAAAATATTACCCCTTGTGATTGCACCAGCAATCATAAAAGTTCCAGCCTCAATTCTGTCTGGAATGATTTCATATTCTACGCCATGTAATTCATGGACACCTTCAATTGTTAGTCTACTTTCACCTACACCGCTGATTTTAGCTCCTGCCTTATTTAAGAAGTTGGCAAGGTCTTGTACCTCAGGTTCACAAGCGGCGTCTTCAATTATTGTCGTACCTTCAGCAAGCACTGCCGCAGACATTACATTACATGTTCCAAGAACTGTGGAGCCATATTTACCTTTTAATGAAATTACAGTTCCTTTTAAATTATCTGCAGATGCATTTATATAGCCTTCGTTAGTCTCTATCTGTGCGCCTAATGCCTTGAGCCCTTTTATATGCAAGTCAATTGGGCGTTCGCCGATAACACATCCTCCCGGATAAGAAACCTTTGCTTTGCGTCTTTTGCTTAATAAAGGACCAAGCACGCATATTGACGCCCTCATCTTTCTGACAAGTTCGTAAGGTGCTGTATAGTTGTCTTCATTTTCACCATCCCTGAAGATTATTTCAAGAGTGCCTCCATTAAGCCTGTTTACTTTTCCTCCAAGATTTTCCAGAATTTCTAATAGGGTACGAATATCAACGATATTTGGTATTCCTTTTATTCTTGAAGGCCCGTTTAGTAGTAAACAAGCAGCCATAATAGGCAATGCTGCATTTTTAGCACCGTTTATTTTTACACTGCCTTCAAGGCGACTGCCTCCTTCAATTACAATTTTGTCCACGAATATCCTCCATTTGTGCAAAAACAATACGGTCTATTTTCTGATAATCTTTTATTGAATCAATATTCTTAAAACAACGTTTATCCTTAATTAATTGTACTACTTTTTGTGCCTGTCTATCTGCAACCTCAAATACAATAAAACCGTTTCGTTTAAGCCATGTTTTTGCATCTGAAATAATACTTTTAAATGCTTCCAGCCCGTCTTTCCCGCTGACGAGCGCAGTGTATGGTTCAAAACATTTGACTTCTTCCTGTAAAAAGTGGAATTCATCACTAGAAATATAGGGAGGGTTGGACACTATAAAATTTATTTTTGATTCAAGTCCTAATCCTTTAAGAGGTTTAAATGTATCACCGCATAAAAATGTGATCTTCTCCATTACGTCATGCCTTTGTGCGTTGAACTTTGCAACTTCTATGGCATTCGGAGATATATCTACTGCAAATATTCTGGCGTTTTTAATCTTTTTGGCAAGAGTTATAGCAATATTGCCGCTGCCCACTCCTATATCAACAATAAAAACTTCATTTTCATTGTATGAAGAGAGCGCAATCTTTGTAACAGGGTCTATCAGGAATTCTGTTTCAGGACGTGGGATTAAAACACGTTCATCAACATAGAAATCAAGCGACATAAATTCGGAATGGTTTGTTATGTACTGTAGAGGAACTCGTCTTAAACGTCTTTTTACATTATTCACGAAACGTTTGACGATAGTGTCTTCTAAAGATTTATCGGGATGGGTATGAAGATATAATCTATTAAGACCTGCCGAATGTGCTAAAATAATTTCTGTATCTAATCTTGGAGATTCGATGCCGCTATCTAGTAAAAGCTTACTTGCCCAATTGGTGAGATTGTATATGGTTGGCTTGTCGGGTAAAGTTTCTTCAAGATTTACAATGGGATTAATTTGATTAGTTCTGATGTCGTTATATGGATTTTTATTTAAATTATAACTTCTTTTATGCGTGTTTACTTTATTGGACTCAGGCGGCATCCGTTTGGGCTGTTCATTCAAAGGCTCAGTTGTAAGATTTTATTCGTTTAAAAGTTTTATGTACTTAATGCAAGTTGTTTCAGTTGTTCTTCTTTGTAATAATTAATTAAGGCATCAATAATTTCATCAATTTGGCCTAGCATAACTTGATCAAGATTGTAAACTGTGAAATTTATCCGATGGTCGGTAACACGATTTTGAGGATAGTTATATGTCCTAATTTTTTCACTGCGATCTCCTGTTCCTATTTGGTCTCTCCTGATTTGGTCGCGTTCGCTTCTTTTTTGCCCTTCTATTAATTCGTATAATCTGCTCCTCAAAATCCTCATGGCTTTAGCTCTGTTTTTGTGCTGTGATTTTTCGTCAAGGCACTTTACAACTAATCCCGAAGGTATGTGTGTGATTCTTACGGCAGAACTGGTCTTATTAACCTTCTGCCCACCTGGACCTGAAGCGCGAAAAGTATCCACAACGATATCGTTAGGGTTTATGTCAATTTCTACTTCTTCAATTTCTGGCAGGATAGCTACTGTAGCGGCCGAAGTATGTACTCTACCGCTTGCCTCTGTTCGAGGTACTCTTTGAACGCGGTGTGTACCACTTTCAAAACGCAATTTCTGATATGCATTTTTCCCTTCGATAGAAAAAGTAATTTCTTTGTATCCGCCGAGGTCTGTCTCATTGCTATCAAAAAGTTCAACCTTCCATCCCTGATTTTCTGCGTACTTGGTGTACATGCGGAATAAATCAGCGGCAAACAGAGCAGCTTCTCCTCCACCTGTTCCAGCGCGTATTTCAGCTATTACGTTTTTGTTAAATTTTTTATCATCTGTTATGAATAAATCTTTAATTTCGCCAAAGATAGCGTCTTCCTGTTTTTCCAGTTCACCAAGTTCGTCTTTAGCCATGTCAGACAGCTCTTTATCCGCGCTTTCCTGTGTCAGAAAGTCCATAGTCTCCTTTTTCTTTGAGCGAGTCTCTGTTAGCTGCATATATTTACTGACCATTTTGGATAGATTTCCATGCTCCTTCATGTAAGCCGTGTAGCGATTGGAATCTGCAATTACACCAGGGTCAGATAACAGCTTTTCTAATTCATTGTATCTTTCGTAGATTTTTTCCAGTTTTTTTAATAAACTTTCATTCATTTTTGTTTAGAAGCGGTTCCTGTTGCCTGAGTTTTCTGGAGTCTCTTCTGGAAACGTTCTATTTGACCAGCGCTATCTAAGAATTTCTGTGTTCCGGTATAAAATGGATGACATTTTGAACAAACTTCTACTGAGATTTTTTGTTTTGTTGACCTTGTCTTAAAGGTTTCTCCGCATCCGCAATTAACAACTGTTTCCACGTATTCAGGATGTATTTCTTTCTTCATTTATTCCCCCTGGAAAAATTATAAAGTAAAAATTTATGTTTAAATGATATATAAATACAGCTAAAATTTTAACAAACGTATATACATTGTTCAATAGAATTTTAAGAGAAGTAATTTTCAGATATTATATCTTTTGCTGTTATTTATACAACAGTCATGAAAGTAGTTCTTTATATGATAGATTAAATTAACTATATACAGTGTAACTATAATTAAGAAGTGTATTTATAAAATTTATTTGAATATTGTAATTATTCGGAATATAATCTGCTTTTAATTTGTGATTTTCGTTTAAATTCTAAATTCTACTAAGTTTTTTAGTGTTATATGTTTGAAGCAATTTCAAATAGTTTAGAAGGTATTTTTAGCAAATTACGCAGCAAGGGGCGTCTGACGGAGTCAAATATCAGAGATGGTATACATGAAGTACGTCTGGCGTTGCTTGAAGCGGATGTGAATTATAAAGTTGTTAAAGATTTCATCCAGCATGTAACTGATCGTGCTGTCGGAGAGGAAGTCGTAAAAAGTATTACTCCAGGGCAGCAAATTATTAAGATTGTTCATGATGAATTGATAAATTTAATGGGAACATCTGACACGGCAATTCCCTTTAATGATGGTGAACAGACGTTAATAATGCTTGTAGGATTACAGGGTAGTGGGAAGACTACTACTGCCGGCAAGCTTGCAAATACAGTACATTCGAAGGGCAGAAAACCGTTACTTGTTGCGGCAGACGTTCAGCGACCAGCAGCCATAGAACAATTGAAGGTGCTGGGTGAGCAGCTAACCATACCAGTATATTTTGAGTCGAACTCTCAGCCGGTAAGAATATGTCAAAATGCTATTAAGTTTTCAAAGGAAAATTCAAACGATGTGATTATATTTGATACTGCAGGAAGGTTACATATTGACGATGAAATGATGTCTGAACTAAAGGAAATTAAAGAAAAAATAAAACCACATCAGATTTATTTCGTATGTGATTCGATGACAGGTCAGGACGCCGTTAATAGTGCTAAGGAGTTTAATACCAAATTAGGTTTTGATGGTGTGATATTAACAAAACTTGACGGCGATACAAGGGGTGGAGCCGCTCTTTCAATTAAGGCAGTTACGGGGAAACCCATTAAATTTGTTGGTGTCGGAGAAAAACTGGATCGTTTAGAAGAATTTCATCCTGACCGCATGGCTTCAAGGATTCTTGGCATGGGTGATATTGTAACATTGGTAGAACGTGCACAGCAGGCAATGGATTTAGAAGAGGCACAGAAACTAAGTAAAAAGATTCAGGACGATTCATTAAGTTTGGATGACTTCCTAAGTCAACTTCAACAGATAAAGAAAATGGGACCGCTAAAAGAAATAATTGGAATGATACCTGGCATTGGGAATAAGGTTGACGAAATGAATATAGACGAAGACAATTTTAAGAAGATTGAGGCAATTATTAAATCCATGAACAGGGAGGAAAGGACAAATCCGGATATTATCAATGGAAGTAGAAGACAGCGTGTTGCAAAAGGAAGCGGGACTGCCATTCAGGATGTTAACCAATTGTTAAAGCAATTTAGATCTATGAAGAAACTTATTAAACATTTTAAAGGCAGTTCAAAAGGTATGAAGAAATTGGGATTTTTAACCAAAAACTTACCTTTTGCAAAGGATTTGATAAAATAAAATATTTGACAATTGCAAAAGATTAATAGTTCAGATTTTAAATGAAGTATTTGTATTATGGAATATGTGCGTCCATTTGTGAGATGATTATATTCTTAAAAAGGTTTTTAATATTAATTTTATGAGGAGAGAAAATGGCAGTAAGAATTAGAATGAAGAGGTTTGGTCGTAAGAATAGGCCTTATTACAGAATCGGGGCTTTTGATGCACACGAAGAGCGTGACGGCAGTGTAATTGAAAATCTCGGTACGTACGACCCCATGGAAAAGAATGTGGAAAAGCAGGTTGTTTTGAAAAAAGAGCGCATAGAATATTGGTTGAGTGTCGGGGCAAAGCCAACAGAATCGGTAGCGAGTGTTTTGAAAAAGTTTGGAATTGCTTTTAAGAAATAAATTATGAGGATTGATGTTTTAACATTATTTCCTGAGATGTTTGAGAATGTACTGAATTGCAGCATTCTAAGGATTGCAAGAGAGAAGGCGCTGGTTCAGTATAACCTATTTAATATCAGGGATTACGCAGAAAACAGACGGTGTGTTGACGACAGACCTTATGGCGGCGGAGCTGGCATGGTAATGAAACCTGAGCCTGTTTTTAATACGGTGGAGACTGTTGAACAGCAGGCAGGTCCGTGTCGAAAAAAAATATTGTTAACACCTCAGGGCGTTAAGTTTAATCAACAAATAGCAAGAGAGCTATCGAGAGAATCTTATCTGATGTTTATTTGCGGTCACTACGAGGGTATTGATGAACGGATTAGGTTGGGGCTAGATGTATTTGAACTCTCGATTGGTGATTACGTCATGTCAGGAGGAGAAATACCTGCAATGGTGGTTATTGATGCCGTTGTTCGTTTGATACCCGGTGTACTGGGCGATTCTGAGTCTGTTGTTAATGAATCATTTGCAGATACTTTACTGGAATATCCTCAGTATACGCGTCCGGCTGAATATAGAGGTATGAAGGTACCGGAAATTTTGATATCAGGTAATCATCAAAAAATAAAGGAATGGCAGAGAGAGAATGCGGTAAAGAGAACTATTGAGAAAAGACCCGATATTTTAAAGAAAATATAGCATTGTTAATTAACATAATTAATGTTGTTTTTAAATTTAGATGATTTAATTCGATTCTTCACTCCGTTCAGAATGACAAGAAGCAAGGTGTTGAGACTATGATTGATGAATTTAAAATGATAACTATACCATCATTCTAAGTGAAACGAAGAATATGGCTGTACATTTTTAACAACAAATATTTAAAATTATTTTTAGTTTATGCAGATTGGGAGATAATTATCATGAACATTATTGATGTAATTGAAAAAGAGCAGATAAAAAAAGCCTTACCTCAGTTTTCAGTGGGTGACCAGGTGGATGTTTCATTAAAAATTATAGAAGGTGACAAAGAACGCATTCAGGTGTTTAGCGGCGTTGTGATAGCAAGAAATGGAGGGGGTTTCAAAGAGACTTTTACAGTAAGGCGTATTGTCCAGGGCGAGGGTGTAGAACGAGTATTTCCGATACATTCCCCACAAATTACTGATATAAAGGTAATAAAATCGGGTAAAGTAAGGCGAGCAAAATTGTATTATATGCGTGAGAGAACGGCTAAGGGTACACGATTACAGGAAAAATACGTGAAAGAAGAAACCAGAACTGCCGGTGTGGCGTCATCTGAAGAACAAAAATAAGTTAAAAAGTACCTCAAATTGTACCTTTTGGTGTTTAGATTGTAGAAAAATACTTCATGTTTAAACATATTACATCAATAATAAGTAATTTGTTTAAACAAAACAAAGGAACGTTGCCTTATAAGAGGGCGGTTGGTAGTGAAGGTGAACAGATAGCTGTAAAATTTCTGAAAAGAAACGGATATAAAATACTTCAGAGAAATTACAGATGCAGGATTGGAGAGATTGACATAATTTGTTTTGACCACGGCACGGTTGTATTTGTTGAAGTAAAAACCCGTCATGGAGATTTATATGGCCCACCTGAACTCTCCGTAACAGAGGCTAAGAAAAGGCGGATTTTAAGGATTGCTTCACATTATATTTCAAAAAATAAGATTGAAGGCATTGACTTAAGATTTGATGTTGTTTCTATTTTTTTCTCTTCAGCAGAAAAAAATCCGGAAATAACACATTTTAAATATGCTATCGCCAGAAATGTGTAAAGTATAGTATTATAAAATTATGATCATTGATACGCATGCCCATCTTGATTTCCCAGAATATAAATCAGACCTTGAATCTGTTCTGTCGCGTGCCAGGGAAGCAAATGTAGGGTGCATTATTAATGTAGGTACAAGCCTTGCCTCAAGTAAAAAGAGTATAGCTTTGGCAAGTAAATTTGATAATATTTATGCAAGCGTTGGAATACATCCGCATGATGCCTCTAAAGTTACCGAACAAGATTGGCAGGTATTAGAATCTCTAGTTAAAGAACCAAAGGTTATTGCGATTGGAGAGACTGGGCTTGATTATTATAGAAACCGCAGTCCTCACGAAGACCAGCAAAAGGTCTTTCGCAAGCAATTAGCTCTGGCTAAAGAGCTGAATTTGCCTGTAATTGTTCATTCACGTGATTCAATTGCTGACTGCTTAAATATATTAAATGAATATAAGAATGGTACTTTTAAAGGTGTTATACATTGTTTCAGCGGTTCTGCCGATACTGCAAAGAAATGTGTAGAAATGGGATTTTACATATCTTTTGCAGGACCAATTACGTTTTCGAATGCTATTAATGTGAGAGAGGTTGCCAAAACAGTACCTATAGAAAGACTACTTTTAGAGACAGATTGTCCTTTCTTGGCTCCACAACCGAAAAGAGGCGAACGAAATGAACCATCATATCTTTCTTTTATTATTCCTGTACTAGCCAACATATATGGTATATCAGTAAGGGATGTTGAGCGGATAACAACATTCAACGCCTATAAATTATTTGGTATTGGTAAGCCTGAAATGGAAGGTAAAGTAGCCTATGCAATAAGGAATTCGTTGTACATTAACCTGACAAATCGCTGTTCAAATATGTGTTCTTTTTGCATGAGGGAAAGCCACCCAATCGTCAAAGGTCATAATTTAAAATTAAAAAGGGAACCAACATTTGAGGAAGTAATTAGCGATATAGGAGATACTGGCGGGTATGACGAAGTTGTGTTTTGTGGTTACGGAGAGCCAACAGAAAGACTCGATGTGTTAATTGCTGTCGCAAGATATTTGAAATCAAAAGGAAAACGTATTCGACTAGATACAAACGGTCTTGGAGACTTAATTAATGGCAGACCGATTATTTCTGAATTAAAAGGATTGATAGATACAATTTGTATCAGTTTAAATGCTGAAAATGCTGAAAAATATGAGAAAATATGCAAGCCTGTTTTTAAAGATAGGGCATATCCTGCCCTTATTCAATTTATTAAAGATGCAAGTAATGTGGTACCCAATGTAAAGGTTTCGATAGTGGATATGTCGGACATTGATGTTGAGAAGTGTAAAAAGATAGCTGAAGAACTGGGCGTTGAATTCAGGGTGAGAAAGTATAATGCGCTTGGATAATTTATCAATTTTAAGAGAGGAGAAAAGACACTAATAAAGGTATTTGCTCTTTTTATAATGTCATCAAACTTTAGTCGTCTGAAATAATCTAATGTTACGCAAAGCTACAATAGATGATATAGAAAAGATTTATAAGCTCATAAATGAATTTGCCACAAAAAATGTGATGCTTCCAAGGTCATTAAGTGAACTTTATGAGAATATAAGGGATTATTTTGTGTATATACAGAATGGCAATCTGGTTGGTTGTTCTGCCCTGCATATTTTTTGGAAGGATCTTGC
>MHYY01000022.1 GCA_001830285.1 Planctomycetes bacterium RIFCSPLOWO2_12_38_17
TTAAATCCCAATGACTCACGTTATCATTTTAATCTGGCAAAGATATATAACGAAATTAACATGTTTGAAAAGGCAAGGATTGAACAGGAGATAGCGAATCATATAGAGGAAGCAAATTGAAAACTCTCCTTATCAATCCACCCATGTATAACCAGCGTAAATATGGCAAACCATTCATTTTAGCTTACAGATAAACTGTCGCCCTATTTTACTTCTGAAAACAATCTTGAGACGCTACTTGAATGCAGCTGCAGTTTTTAGACATTAACACCTGACACAAATCTAACAAAAATCTTTTTGTATTTGATAATTACCTTTATTGCTGATAAATTAATTCTATGGAAAATATGTCGATCTTATATCAACAAAAACCTCACCTGCTTAAATACCGTTATTTTACTTTTAGTGAGTATCTTAAGGAACGGTTCCCTTACAAAGTCCATAAAATACCACTTCATGCAGGCTTTACGTGTCCAAATCGCGATGGACGTGCAGGTATAGGCGGTTGTACTTATTGTATAAACGAAAGCTTTAGTCCAAACGTCGGGGAAACCAGGCTTTCTATAAAAGAACAGATAGAAATCGGCAAGGCATTCCAGAAAAAAAAGTACGGAGCAGAAAAATTCATAGCGTATTTTCAGTCATTTACCAATACATACGCAGATTTAGAAACACTAAAGACATGTTACGAAGAGGCGTTGACAGACAAGGATATTGTTGGAATTTCTATTGGTACAAGACCTGATTGTGTTACTGATGAAATCCTGAGCCTTATAAACAGTTATACAAAAGATTATCACGTGTGGATAGAATATGGACTTCAATCCATTCACGATAAAACCCTCAAATATATTAACAGAGGACATGATTACAATGCGTTTCTGGACGCTATAAATCGCACAAAAAATACTTGCATACGTATATGCGTTCATGTTATCTTGGGTTTGCCAGGTGAGACCGTTGAAGACATGATGGAAACTGCATATGCCGTGGCAGGGCTGGGAATACATGGAATTAAATTACACCACCTTTACGTTGCAAAAAATACAGCCCTTGCAGAAGATTACTTCAGGGGAAAAGTAAAAACTATGGGCATGGATACATATGTTAAACTCGCTGTTGATTTTCTGGAGCGTATTCCATCAAACGTAACAGTCCAGAGATTGGTCGGCGACACGCATGGCAATTCCCTTATTTCACCTATATGGAAGTCAACAAAGGTGGAGATTACGCAGAGAATAATACGTGAATTTGAACGCAGAGGCACTTATCAAGGTTCAAGATGTAACATTTTAACACCTGATATTAATAACTCGATTCCATCATCAATTCAAGGCATGCAAAAACTTGATAATAAAGAGTCGGAATTTCATACCGTGGAAATATAATGCGGGCGTAATTCAGTGGTAGAATACCAGCTTCCCAAGCTGGGTATGGGGGTTCGATTCCCCTCGCCCGCTCCACTTAATATTATAAGAACTAGCTAATCTTATGTTCAGAATATATGGAAGATTTACATCTAAAACATAACAATCAAAGTGTAAAGCCTGTGACACTCAACACGTTACCATTATTTAAACACCCAGATATATTAGACCATTTCAACGAATCTTCTAGTATTATTTTGCACTGTGGCGACACACTTGATTTTCTTCAAACGCTTTCATGCGCAACCGCTAAACTTATAATAACCTCCCCACCTTACAATCTCGGTAAGGAATATGAAAAAAAAACACAAATAGAATCCTATTTAAAAATACAAGAACAAGTAATCTGCGAACTAATACGAATCTTAAAGGATGATGGCAGTATTTGCTGGCAAGTAGGAAACTTTGTTGATAATGCCGAAGTGTTTCCATTAGATATTTTTTTCTATGATATATTTAAGAAAAAAGGGCTAAAACTCCGCAATCGCATAATCTGGCGTTTCAATCATGGACTACACGCATCTAAGCGTTTTTCGGGCCGTTATGAAACAATTCTCTGGTTTACTAAATCTGACGCTTACACCTTCAATCTCGACTCCGTAAGAATCCCATCAAAGTATCCTGGTAAACGTCACTTTAAAGGGACAAAACGCGGCATGCCTTCTTGTAACCCACTGGGTAAAAATCCATCTGACATTTGGGAGTTTATAGCAAGAGAATGGGATGAAGAACTCTGGAATATCCCGAATGTCAAGGCAAATCATCCTGAAAAAACATTGCATCCATGTCAATATCCAATTGAGTTGATTGAACGTTGTGTACTTGCCCTAACCAATGAAAATGATTGGGTGTTAGACCCTTATTGTGGAGTAGGCTCTGCCCTCATCGCTGCGCTAAAAAACAATCGAAAGGCAATGGGCGTTGATAAAGAGACAGAATATATATTTATTGCCAAACAAAGAATAAAAGACCTCTATGCTGGAAGATTAAAAATCCGTCCTATAGGAAAACCCGTTTATGAACCCACGGGTAATGAAAAAATAGCGCAAATCCCACCCGAATGGAAAAAAGTAGAATAGGAGAAAGACGATGAGAATCGTGGGGGTTTACTCTTTTAAAGGTGGCAAGGAAGCTGTAGAAATAAAGCATCAGAAACTATTGGAAGAAGTAAAAAGTATAATAAGTCATGTTGATTCTGAAAAATATAAGACCAAAAAGAGCCGTGAAAAAACAATGAAGGGGAGGTTGTTGTATAGTCCAAAGCGTCTAAATTCTGCATTCAAAAGATACTTTATTGAATTTGGCTGGCACAACCATCGTGTACATTGTGATTATTCTATTCAATACTATACGCCCGACTACACATCAAACAAGCTAAACAAGGGGGCTTTTAGAGAAATGGACTTTATCAAAGAAAAGCTGGGTATTGAGGTTCAATTTGGCAAATACGCCTTCATGGTTTATAATGTCTGTGCAAAAATGACTATTTTTAGTAAACTTGGTTACATTGATACTGGAATTGAAATTGTGCCTGTAAAAAACTTTGCAGATAAAATGTCAACTGGTGTATCTTATTTTGAACAATTCGTTTGGGATTTGGAACAGCGTGGGGTAGCAGACATAGATATTCCTGTTCTTGTTCTAGGTATTGACAAATAAGAATGTGAATCACAATACTTCCAATCTTTAATATTTGATTTAGAAATTCTTAATATAAAAAATACTTTCACAATATTAATTTCTCACAACTATTACAGATTATGATGCTACTTACTAATACACTTAAAAAATCTTTATTTATAACTCTAAATATTATACTCATCTTCTTCGTCCTGGAACAACACAATTTTGCCAGTGAAGGCTGGCATCTGAATGAAAACACAGAGGAAATAAGCGAAACAGAGGAAATTGAACTGGGTAAAAAGATAGACGAATATGTAACAAATCAATTTTATATAGAAACCGATCCGGAACTAAATAAAGCTGTTAATGAAATAATACAAAGAATCATTACCACATCTGATATAAAACCATTCAATATTAACTGCAAGATTATTCAATCCAATTCAATCAACGCCTTTTCTGCACCCGACGGATACATATATCTTACATATGGTTTACTAAGATTTGTAGAAACAGAAGATGAAGTTGCTGGTATAATTGGACATGAACTTGCTCATGTTTCATTGAGACACGCATCAAAATTTTATCATGAATTTATTAAAACACTCCCAAAAAACGATAATAAAACCAATTCAACTGCTGTGTTGTTACTGTTAAATAACCACCTCGAAGAATATGAACATGAGGCAGATACGACCGGTGTTATATACGCACAAAAGGCAGGTTACAATCCCCGCGGTTTACTGAAATTTTTGGAAAGACATTCGAGTTTATTAGTATATAATAAAGTTTTAGGGTTCTTCAGATTTGATACCTATGTAACCATTAATTCAAGAATAGACTGCCTGAGAAACTATATCACCAATGTGTTGGAAAAATAAAACCACCAATAATTTTGAGACCCTTCTTCCTAAAAAGTCCTTGAATTAAAAATATTTTGGCATTAATATTGAATTGCTTCCTGAATTTCAGAAATTTACCCCTTAATTTGTAAAAAAGGTATATTGCAAGATATGCGCTCTTCAAAGAGGTGAACGCTTGTGCATAGAACTCGGGGACTGGTTATGTCCGGAGTGCTGTGGGCAACACCGAATAGTAAATATAAACTGCTGGGCTTACTGCCCATTCTTTCTTGGGGAACAGGCAGGAATCAAAAACAAAAGGGTTGAGAAGTAAGACCACTGGAGACCTCATGTCAAAATGCCGACCGTGTGTAATTACTTTATTGACCGATTTTGGTTATCAGGATGCATATGTTGGCATAATAAAGGGTGTCATAACCGGAATAAACCCGGTAGTTAAAATTATTGATATATGTCACAATGTCTCCCCGCAGAATATACTCAATGGCGCCTATCTACTTTACACATCTTATAAATACTTTCCTGCCGGCACCATCCATGTAGCAATCGTGGATCCGGGTGTTGGAAGTAAAAGAGATATTGTTTGTGTTAAAACCCGAAATTATCTCTTTGTCGTTCCCAATAACGGTATTCTCAGCTTTGTTGTTAAAGAAGAAAAACCTGAATACATTATTCGTATTACAAACAACAAATATTTCCTGCCTTCAATCAGCAATACCTTTCATGGGCGAGATATCTTTGCCCCTGTTGCAGCATATTTATCACTTGAAATAAAACTCAGACAGTTAGGGAAAAAAATCAATCAACTGGAACTGCTGGATATTCTTGCGGTGAAGGCGAAAAACAACGAACAACTTGAAGGTAATATCATCTACGTTGACAGATTTGGCAACCTAATAACCAACATTACTAAACAACACATTAAAAGTTTAGAAATTAACTACAAATATTTGAAAATATTAATCGGAAAAAAGAAGATCGTTGGTATGAGCAAAAACTACGCAGATGTTAACAAAGGCAAACCACTTGCACTCTTTGGAAGCACCGGGTTTCTAGAAATCTCAATAAGTCACGGAAATGCACAAAAATATTTTAAAGTGAATACGAGTAGCAGAATATATGTTAGATGAGAATTACAAAAAACAATTAGAAACGTGGGATAAGGCATACCTCTGGCATCCGTTTACACAGATGCAGGACTATATCAAAGAGACGCCATTAATTATCAAAGAAGGGAATGGCATCTACCTTAAGGACATTAATGGCAAAGAGTACATAGATGGAGTCTCCTCAATGTGGTGCAACATACATGGACATCGCAATAAAGAAATTGATGATGCGATAAAAAAACAATTAGATAAAGTTGCGCATACAACCCTCTTGGGTCCATCAAACATACCTGCAATTGAACTTGCAAGAAAAATCGCTGAAATTATGCCGCAAGGTTTAAATAAAATCTTTTATTCTGACAATGGCTCTACCGCCAATGAAGTAGCACTCAAAATGGCATTCCAGTACTGGCGGCATAAAGGGGTAAAAAATAAGACGCAATTTGTAGCATTACAATATGGTTACCATGGAGACACTATTGGGACAATGAATATTGGTGGAATAGAACTGTTTTGCAATGCATTCAGACCCCTTTACTTTAAAACCCATTTAGCGCCTGCGCCATATTGCTATCGCTGTCCGTTTGGGAAAGATAAAAACAGTTGCATGCTGAGATGCCTCGAGACATTAGAAACTATCTTAAAGGAAAATGCTGAGCATGTTGCGGCTATGATTATGGAGCCTCTTATACAGGCGGCAGGTGGGATGATTACACATCCGGAAGGCTATTTAGGCGGCGTCCAATCATTATGTAAAAAATATAACATCCTCCTTATTTTAGATGAAGTGCTTACTGGATTCGGCAGAACGGGCAAGATGTTTGCCTGCTTACATGAAAACGTCATTCCTGATATTATAACTATATCAAAAGGCATTAATGGAGGCTATATGCCGTTAGCGGTTACCGTCGCAAAAGATGAAATTTATAATACGTTCTTGGGTGAGTATTCAAGCTTTAAGACCTTCTTCCACGGTCATACATACACAGGCAATCCCCTGGGGTGCGCTGCAGCGCTTGCAAGTATTCAACTCTTTGAAAAGAATCTAATAATTGAGAACTTGAAACCAAAGATTTCACATCTGCATGAAAGACTCAAAACCTTTGAATCTTTAGAACACGTTGGAGACATCAGACAGTGCGGCTTAATTGCCGCCATTGAACTGGTGAAAGACAAAACAACAAAAGAGGCGTACCCTTTTGAAGAACGGATAGGAATCAGAGTCTGTTTTGAGGCAAGGAAACATGGTCTGCTCATCAGGCCGCTGGGACATATTATAGTTATAATGCCGCCGTTAATTATTAAAAACGAGGAACTGGATAGAATGCTCGATATTATTTATAATTCCATTAAAACTGTTACAAATAAATAAAATAATCCTATTCCTATCTTTCTTTCAAACTTGATATAAAAAACGCTGCCTCTTGTAAAATTTATTCTACATCTCTCTTTTAAGCCTTTCGACTGCCTCTTCAATGATCTTAAGCGCAAGGTCAACCTCATCATTGTAAGAGGCGCTCTCATTTGCCTTTATTGACCATACAACATTTCCACTCTTCGTATCAATGCATTCAGCCTTAAAGGATGCATGTCCCCGCACATAAAAAGGTGTGTTGACCAGTCCAAACTTATTTACCTTACCAATAATAACTGCATCCACCTTCAATATCTTTCCGGCGGCAGCGTAATCTTTCCATTTTACCAAATCCCTCTCATTAGTACCGCCTGTCTTTACTTTATCTTTAACCTCTGAACGTGTCAGAACATTGTATTTATCCCACTCAGATAATACAGACGTCATAATATCTGCAAGCATCCCGCCAGGGTCTGGATTCTTAACAGCTTTTACTAAGAAACCCCTTACCCTTTCCCCGCGGATTTGTTCATCGTCAAAACGTAATACAGCCAGTGTCTTTATAACATCATTTGTAATCTCATCAGAAATATCTAAATCTATATCCATTGTGCTGGTTGAAACAGACCTACAGCTAGCACATAATAAAAACGCTGAAAATGTAACAAGAACTATCCATTTCTTCATGAAAATTATCCTCAAAAGAATTCACACAAGAACACTTTATAAGTCTAAACCGAATGAATCAGAAACGCCAATAATCATTTCCTCTTTTTCATACAAAACGCCTTTAATTTATCAACTGAAAATGTGTTAATTACATCTTTCGCTTCCAACCATCCCCTTCGCGCAATTCCAATACCAAGTTCAATCATCCACATTTGGTCAATATGATGGGCGTCTGTACTGATAGCAATCATCACGCCTGCCTCTCTTGCCTTCCTGCAATAAATATCATTCAAATCCAATCTGTCATAGTAACAATTAATTTCTAGTGCAGTTCCTGTCTCAGCACAAACCTCTATAACTTTATCAATATCTACTTCGTATCCCTCACGTTTACTGATCAACCGCCCTGTGGGATGGGCAATTATATTGACGTAAGGATTACAAATAGCTGCAATCATTCTTTCCGTAATCTTTTCCTTTTCCTGCTTAAAACCGCTATGAATGGAAGCCACAACAACATCAAGTTTTTCTAAAATATTATCGAGAAAATCCAGTGAACCGTCTGCCTTAATATCCATCTCCGTTGCTTTAAGTAATGTAAAACCTTTGAATTTCTTGTTAAGTTTATCAATTTCTTCAATCTCTTCAAGCAGTTCATCGTCCTTTAAACCATTTGCTACATGGAGTGATTTTGAGTGGTCTGAAACTACAAGATATTTATACCCCATTTTTATGGCATGTTCAGCCATTTCTTCAAATGTAGGTGTCCCATCGCTCCAGTTAGAGTGATTATGAAGGTCGCCTTTTATATCGGATAATTCAATAAGGTTTGGTAATTTTCCTAATTGAGCAGCCTCTATTTCTCCTCTATTTTCACGTAGCTCTGGTGGTATACAGTTCATACCGAGCGCTTTATAAACATCTTCTTCCATGCTTCCCCCAATCTTTTTCTCTCCCTTAAAAATGCCATATTCACTAATCTTTAATCCCTTCTTCTTTGCAATCTCACGCAGGTGAATATTATGTTCCTTAGAACCAGTAAAGTACTGTAAGGCAGCGCCAAATTCATCTTCTTTAACAACCCTTAAATCTACCTGCACCCCCTCCTCCACCCTGACGCTTCCCTTTGTATCAGCGGATGCCAGCACCTGGGTTACACCATTCATACTTACAAAAGATTCTACAATACTTGCGCCGTTCGTACCGGATGCAAGTATGTCTATGTCTCCGACCGTTTCTTTCATCCTCCTCAAAGAGCCTGCGGCTTGAATGTCTTTGACTTCAGGATTATTCCTTAACCCTGCTATAATCCTCTTAACAACAGGATACGCCATTCCAATAGAAATCCGCTGTTGACTTGTTTTAAACAATTCTATGCCCTTGATAATATTTTCAATCTTCTTATCCCCAATACCGAATAATCCCTTTAATTTACCCTCGTGCAAGGCATTCTCAAGGTCGCTTAATCCAACAATCCCCAATTCCCTGTTCAACATGGCGACAGTTTTAGGACCTAGACCCGGTATCTGCATAAGGGTAATTGTCTCTTCAGAGACACCCTTCATCACCTCCTCATACTTTGACATCTTACCGGTCTTAATGTATTCAACAATCTTTTCAGCCGTCCCCTTTCCTATGCCCGGGATATCCGTTAGTTTCTCTTCACTTGCAAGCTTTTCTATATCCTCTGTTAAGTCAGCAATTACACGGGATGCCTTCCTATATGAATTTATACGAAACGAATCATCCCCCTTGAGTTCAAGCACATCTGCGATCCGTCCAAATAATGTGGCTATTTCGTGATTCTTCATACTAAAACTCTTTTTTCTATATTTTAATTAAAACCTGCCATAATATAACCTTCATCATAAAAAACAGCAGGAATATACCTGTTTTCGTCTTTTTAACAGACTGAATTATACCTATAGCCAGAAAAACTTCAAATTTTAATTATTGACATAGATATAACATTTTTCGCATAATTAGAAACCGTAATTTTTTTGAAACTTATACTTCAAACCACAAGGAGAAACTGAAAAATGACCTCGCAGATGATAGGCATCATTGGTGGTAGTGGTCTTTATAAAATTGAAGGGATTAAGGACATAGAAACCGTATTAATAGACACTCCATTTGGAAAACCCTCTGATAGTTTTACTATAGGTACTTTAGAAGGACGCAAGGTATCCTTTTTACCTAGACATGGAAAGAATCATACAATTTTACCGTCTGAACTCAATTTTAGGGCTAATATTTATGGAATGAAGAAGCTTGGAGTGGAATACATTATCGCTGTCAGCGCGGTTGGTAGCATGAAGGAGGAAATCAGACCATTGGACATAGTCATCCCCGATCAATTCTTTGACAGAACAGTAAAGAGAGTCAGCACCTTCTTCGGGGATGGTCTTGTTGGTCATGTGAGTTTTGCTGACCCAATATGCAGTGCGCTTGCAAATACTTTGTATACTGCGGCAAAATCACATAATGTCCGTGTGCATAAAGGTGGCACTTACTTATGTATGGAAGGACCGTTATTTTCTACCCGTGCAGAATCGAATGTGTATAGGCAATGGGGAGTCAGCGTTATTGGCATGACCAACCTTCAGGAAGCCAAATTAGCACGTGAAGCAGAAATATGTTACAGCACGCTTGCCATGGCAACAGATTATGATTGCTGGCATGTAAGCGAGGAACCTGTGACATTAGAAATGATCCTTGAAAATCTTAACAAAAATGTTGAAACAGCAAAAAAAATACTTAAGGCTGCCATACCAAAAATCGAATTAAAAAGGAGCTGCGAATGTGCATCCGCAGCTAAAAACGCTATCGTAACACATAAAGATTTTATTCCAGAAACCACAAAAAAGAAGCTTGATGTTATATTTGGTAAGTATATAAGATAATTCACTAGGGCAATGAATGTTGCCTAGCAAATTACTATTCTTTTAACAGTATTCCTGCACCAAACCTGCCTGTTTCACCGCCCAGTGAACGATAGGAAAAAAACGTTGTATGGGTGCAAAAAGTGCATATCCTAGCAATTTCTATATTCTTTTCAGGAACTCCCATCTCCATTAGCTGTATCTTATTTGCGTTCCACAAATCTAAATATTTATCATTTTTAATTATCTCATTAATATATTCTCTTTTATTATTAAAAACCTTTTTGACCTGATTAATAATCTCCGAACCAACAATATAACAGCAAGGACCTATGGATGGTCCCATACCAACAATAATATCATCAGATGAACTACTAAATTTCTCCATAAATACATTTACAGTATTTTTTGTTACCATCCGAAGTGTACCTTTCCAACCAGCATGAACAACACCAATTATCTTTTTTCTAAAGTCAAGAAATATTATAGGCACACAATCCGCTTGTAAAACCATGAGATAAATGCCGGGAATATCTGTTATCATAGCATCGGTATCTTTTACAGCCGTGTTGTAACCTGTCGCACCTTTTCCTTTTAAATCACTTGTAATGATTCTCACATTACAGTCGTGAATTTGGGCTGCAGTAGTAAAACTTTCAACGGAGATTCCGAGTGACATAGCAAGCCGTTCACGATTTTTAAGCACGGATGCTGGATTATCGCCAACATGGAATCCCAGATTAAGAGAATCATAAGGTGGATTACTATATCCACCAATTCGAGTGGATATGAAATGACTAATTTCTTTGTATTCCAGGAAATGTCGAAAAAACCATAAAGGCAGAGAACTAATGCTTTTTTCAATCATAAAGGAATTCTAGAATAATAAAAAAATAAGGGCGTTGAATTCAAAAATAACTCAACGCCCTTTACCTTAAATATTAAAAGCTGATACTAGACGGCTTTTTCGCCTCTTTCGCCTGTGCGGATACGAAGGGCATCCTCAATGTTAGAAATAAATATCTTACCGTCTCCGATGCTTCCGGTTTGTGACTCTTTTGTTATACACTGCACAATTTTTTCTACATTCTGGTCACTAACAACCATTTCAATCTTTATCTTTGACAACAAATCCACCCTGAACGTTCTTCCACGCCATTGCTCAGTTATCCCACGTTGGGCTCCGTGACCTTTTACATCAGTCACGGTCATACCCGGATAACCTAATTCCTCCAGTGCCTCTTTTACAATGGACAGACGCTCGGGTCT
>MHYY01000023.1 GCA_001830285.1 Planctomycetes bacterium RIFCSPLOWO2_12_38_17
AAGCCTGAAAACAATAACAATGCCAAACATCCCTCCGACATTTACGGATAGAAATGATTCTTTTAATGTATAACATCCAAGCGTCAATAAAGGCGAAAACGAAAATAATAATAAGATTGCCCCTATAACTCTCACCCATAGATACTCTATAACTTCCTTAAACAGATAAGCTGCACCAAACCAGCCCAACAATAAGACAAACAAGTAGGAAGTCCTTCCAAGCACAGCTATAGAATATCCGGCAACTTTCGCCCCGGCAATTCCACAAAGATTGTTTACAGGGTTGTTAACGGGATAATCGGGAAAAGGCGGGTCATTGGGAGAATGACTAATAAAACTTAAGAGGATAAACAACGAGGAAGCGATAAGGATAATTGCAGTGACATAGCGTACAAGACGTTTAATCCCCATATCGTTCCCTTCCAGTAATAAATGTACTTTAACAAAATCTATGGCATTAGTGATTGTAATTTAACAGAAATAGATAATTAATGTCCTGTATGCCCAAAACCACCGCCTCCACGATTTGATTCTTCCAAACGTTCAACTTCAACCAAATCAGCCCGGATTACAGGTTGTATAACAAGTTGAGCAATTCTCATCCCTCTCTCAACAATAAATCGTTCCTTTCCAAGGTTGCACATAATAATACCAATTTCCCCACGATAATCACTATCAATCGTACCCGGCGTATTTACAATCGTTAATCCATATTTTAATGCAAGCCCGCTTCTTGGTCTTACCTGTGCTTCGTAACCGATAGGTAATTCAATATGAATGCCGGTAGGAATTAATTTAATCTCGCTGCGCTCGAGCATAACTTCCTTTTCAACTGCAGCAAATAAATCCATGCCACTGGCCGTGTCGCTCATATACTTGGGCAAAGGTACGTCCTCACAACCCTGTTTTCTCATCACCTTTACTTTTACTTTATTCATGAACCGCTATATTCTTTTTTTCTTAAGTACTTTGTTGATTGTCTTAACTATCGTCTCAACGGAAGCCAATCTTCCAATACCAACTTTACCCGTGCATAACCTGCCCTTTTCGGGTTCAATGATTATATAACCCAGTCCTTTCAACTTATTCACGTTTTCCTGAACAACAGGGTTCATATACATACTGTCATTCATTGCAGGTGCTATAACCACGTCAGAACGCGTTGCCATAACGGTACATGTCAATGCATCATCGGCAATTCCAGAGGCAACTTTACCTATGAAATTCGCTGTAGCTGGCGCTACTACTATTAAATCAGCCAGTTCGGCAAGCGATACATGTTCAGGGTCATAATTCTCAGTGTCAATAAAAAGGTCTGTTATAACTTTGTTCTTTGAAATAGTCTGAAAGGTTATTGGAGTTACAAAACGTTGTGCACATGACGTCATTATAACGGTAACTTTATTACCCTGTTTAATCAGACCTGACACAACCTCAACAGCCTTATAAGCTGCAATACTACCTGTAACTCCTAAGATAATATGGTAGGACATGTTTATGAAATGTTTAGTATTTTGCGAATTGTATTTACTGTTGTGTCAAGGTTGTCGTTAATGACACAATAGTTATATCTATCTTTAAATTCCAGTTCTTTTGCGGCAGTTTTCAAACGAACCTCCATATCTTTTTTTTTATTTGTATTTCTTTTGATTAAACGATTATGCAATGTATCCTTATCAGGAGGTAGCAAGAAAATGGATATCACCTCAGGAAATTTCTCCATAATCTGTATTGCACCCTGCACATCTATTTCGAGTAAATATATAATCTCTTTTTTCAGCGCCTCTTTCAATGCATTCAGAGGCGTCCCATAATAATAATTACAGTATGTTGCATATTCTGCCAGTTCGCCTCTTTGAATCATTTCTTTAAATTCAGTATTGTTTACAAAATAATAAGATTCTCCGTTTTTCTCATCATACCTTGGAGGGCGCGTGGTTACGGATACAGATTTTTTCACATTTGGTTCTTTTTCAAGCAACTTGCATACAGTTGTCTTACCACTGCCTGACGGTCCAGAAATGATTACAAGCTTGCCCATTCCATTTTTTATAATGATTCAGTATTAAAAGCTTATTCAATATTAAATATTTGTTCTCTTATTTTTTCTGTCTCAGTTTTCACATCAACTAAATCTTTCAGCATTATACTATCGTTCGACTTTGAGCACATTGTATTTGTTTCCCGAAACATCTCCTGAACAATAAAATCAAGCTTTCTTCCTGATGGTTCATCAGATTGCATTGTTTCTTGTAGTTGGTATAAATGACTCTTCAGACGGATTATTTCTTCTGAAATATCGCACCGCTCCGCAAAAATAGCAATTTCACGGTAAAGATCACTATCTGATAATTGAATATCAGTACCACTTAACAAAGAAGTAACCCTGTTGCGTAAGCGCTTATTATACTCCTGAACAATCACTGGCGACCTGTTTTCAATCTTGTTTAATAAAGAAAGGATGCATTCTTTTCTCTGTTCAATATCTTTTTCAAGATGACCACCTTCTACTGCACGCATTTCGAGCATCATTGAAAGGGACTCATTTATCAAAGACATACAAATAGATAAAATAAATTCTTTATCCAATTGATTGCTTTTGCCCTTCTGCAGTATACCCGGTAGGAGTATTAAGGAATTAATCGAAATTCTTTCTCTTGATTTAATCTTTTTCTTTACACCATTTAATAAGTAATAATACTGCTTTAATTTAGCCTCATCTATGGAATATTCCAAATCATGATTTAAAGATAGATAACTCACATTAAGTAAAATTGTACCCCTGAAAACCTTTTTCCTGATAGGACGTTCAATTTCACTTTCGAATGCCTGTAAAAATTCGGGTAATCTGGACTCTATCTTTAAAAATCTATTATTGACCGAACGAAGCTCCACACGCATTGATTGTTTTTCATCTTTATATTCGGCAATACCAAACCCAGTCATACTTTTTAACATCACTGTTACCCAAAATTTATATAATCAAACTATTTACCTGATTCTTTACTTGCTTCTTGCTTATTCTGCGTCTTTGGGCTTTTCCGTTTTACTTGTTGACTGGCTTTCTGACTCAACTGGCTTCATACCCACTGGCTGATCCTGTATACTTCCATTTTTTGGCACACCATGACTCTGCGACTCACCATGAACGGACTTATCAGATTTTTTCTCCTCAACGCTCTGCATGCCGAGATTGTCCGTTGCATCCACCTTTTTATCTTGATGAACATCGCCATGTCCATACCCACCCTCTTGCGCTGAATGTTCGTGTTCATGCTCATGTGTATGCTGAGACAAAGGCGCTTCATGGGTAGTAATAGTCTTTAACGGACTTACAGGAACTGATAGTTTAAATAAGAATACAGTCGTTACTATGAAAGCAGCACCCAGAAGATATGTTATTTTAGAAAGAAACGTGCCTGTTTTTGTACCGAAGGCAGACTGGTCTCCAAGCCCTCCAATCGCTGCAAGCCCACCACCTTTCCCAGATTGTAATAATATGGAACCAATTAAAAATATACAAAGTACAGGTAAGGTAATCTTTAAAGCAACTACTATTTTAAATAAGTAAAATGCATTCAAAATCCCAAATATTACAACAACTGCTACTCCCCATTTAAAAGCCTTTTCAGCATTCACCTTGAACTCCCCCAAATATTAAAAACATTTTTAAAAACACTAATTAACACAATTACAAATAATATCTAAAAAAGATCCCAATTTAATACTTGCACCGCCAACAAGAAGCCCATCAATTTCTGACTTTACCATCAATTCCTTTGCATTTTCAGGTTTGACACTACCTCCATATTGAATGTATACACTATTTGACACATTTACACCATATTCGTCGGATAGTATACCTCTGACAAACGAATGTACTTCGTTTGCCTGTTCCGGTGATGCTGTTCTTCCAGTACCTATTGCCCAGACCGGCTCATATGCGATCGAAATATCTTTTATACAGTCAGACTCAATTCCATTTAAACCGCTTCTCAACTGATTTTCAATCACATATTCTGTTTTTCCATCCTCCCTTTCCTTTAATGTTTCTCCTATACATAAAATTGGCTTTAAGCCAATGGACAATGCCATTTTTATTTTTGCATTTATAAAAGAATCCTTTTCTCCAAATAGTTGTCTTCGTTCCGAATGCCCTATAAGTACATGCGTACAACCAACCTCTTTGACCATTAGCGCAGATATCTCACCCGTAAAAGCGCCGCTTTTTTCATTGTGAATATTCTGTGCTACAACATAGATATTGCTATCTTTTAGTATCTTGCAAATATCATTTAGAAAAACAAAAGGCGGACAAATTCCACAGATTATATTACTATTCTCACTAATTCTTTCACTCAAAGAGCGGGCAAATTCAATTCCTTCCCGTAGTGTGAGATTCATTTTCCAGTTTCCCACAATAAGAGGCTTTTTTTTCATTATCCCCAGGAAATCCTTTCAATCACACTTTGGAAATGACCCAAGAACCTTTACATCCATACATTTTTTTGATACTTCTTTCAAAGCTTTCTGTATGTTTTCATTTGTCACATGCCCCTCAAAATCCAGATAAAAACAATATTCCCATGCCTTCTTTTTTGTAGGAATTGATTCAATATTTGTCAGATTGATATTGCATGTCTTAAAAGGTTCAAGTATGTCCAGCAATGCACCTGGCCGGTTTTTTATATAACACATAACTGCCGTTCTGTCTTTTCCACTCGGTGCACCATATACCTTACTGAGAACGAAAAATCTTGTTATATTGTTTGGATTATCTTCGACGTTCTTAAACAGGATACTTAACCCGTATTGCTGCGCTATCTCTGCATTGGCAATTACTGCATAATATCTACCATCTTTCTCGGAGTCTATTGCCTTTGCTACTATACGCGCGGCCTCTGCACTGCTACTGACTTCAACCAACTCCACGTGCGGCAGATTATTTGTCAACCAGTTCTTACATTGTGATAAAATCTGTGGTTTTGAGAATACCTTTTTAATCTCATTCTTATTACAATTTGCCATTATATTGTGATGAATGGGCAGAATAATTTCAGAACATATATTAACGTCAGACTCAACAAACATGTTCAACGTTTCTCTGATGCCACCCTCAGTAGAATTCTCAACAGGTACGATTCCATAATCACATCTGCCACCCACTACGTCCCTGAAAACATCATCTATCCCCCTTGCCGAAACATACTCTACAGAGGAACCAAATTTCTGTCGTGCAGCAAAATAACTAAAAGTACCTTCAGGCCCTAAATACGAAACTCTTATGGGTTTTTCCAGTACCAGGGAACCTGCCATTAATTCCTTGTATATCGCAGTAAGGCATTCGTTACTCAGCGGGCCTTTGTTTTGTTTTGTTACTCGGGAATACACCTCTTGTTCTCTATTAGGGACATATACTTCTGCCTTATTCTGTTTCTTAATATCTCCTATCTTTATAACAACTTTTGCCCTTTCGTTTAACAACTCTACAATTTTAGAGTCCAGCGTATCAATTTCTTTTCTTAAAGCGTCAATATCCATAATTCATAGAAAATTTGAGCTAATTAATGCTCATTGTTGATTTTATGTTTAGTTGTTGCATACAAAGCAGTTAGATTTATATTGTTAAATGTGAATTTATCAGAATTCAATAAAAGTGTCAATAAAATTACGTTATTTCGGTTTTTTAATTGACTGTGAGTAAAAGCCTGTTAAAATAATTTTTATAATACATCGCTCTAATTTTAAACAGTATGGTATGTTATGATTTTTAAATCATACATGTCTTCGCTCTTTGAACTCTTTATATTATTTTTACCACCTGTTTTTAGAAGTCCGTATTTTATTAAAACTTCGTATTATTTTTAAGTATTAAATATTAGTTATATTAAACTTTATTAGAAAGGTAATTATACATGGTGGGTAGTAGAATCAGAGGCTCGCAACAAAGAATTGGTGTGTTTGTTGATGTCCAGAATATGTTTTACTCAGCAAAGGCATTACACCAATCAAAAATTGATTATAGTAAATTATTGTTGGAAATAGTATGTAACAGAAATTTAATTCGCGCAATTGCATATGTAGTTCAAAAGCCCGATGTAGATCAGTCCAGTTTTACTGATGCACTGAAACGTCTTGGTTATGAAATAAAATCAAAAGAGCTACGTTTAAGACCTGACGGGACAGCAAAAGGAGACTGGGACATGGGCATTGCGATTGACACAATTGCAATAGCACCAAAACTGGATACTGTTGTGCTGGTAAGTGGAGATGGAGATTTTGCCCCGCTTGTTGAAATGTTAAAAGCACATGGCTGTAGGGTTGAAGTCGTTTCATTCAGACGCAGTACCGCAATTGAACTTATTAACGCAGCTACCCAGTATACTGCCATAGAAGAATCCATGTTATTCAAAGAGAAAAAATTTCAAAAGAATGAACCTTACGAATAACAATACAACTTTGAAAAATATTAATGAATGTGAACAAACAATCGGATATTCTTTCAGAGATAAGACATTACTTGAAATTGCATTAACTCACACTTCGTGCAGGTTAGAAAACAATTTCTCAAATGAGCGGTTAGAATTTCTTGGGGACGCTGTATTAGGGATGGTTATTTCAGATTATTTATATAAATACATGCCCAATAACAGTGAAGGAGAACTAACCAGAATTAAATCTGTCGTTGTTTGTCAATCAACACTCGCAAAGGTCAGTCAAGAGGCACAATTAAAAGATTTTATTGTTCTGGGAAAAGGAATTAATGATCGCAACTTTCTCCCGAAGTCTATCCTCGCAAATGCCTTTGAGGCAGTTATAGCTGCAATATACTTAGATGGCGGCATTGAAGCGGCCTATAACTTCACAATTAAATATTTAAAAAAAGAAATTAACATAGTTTGTAATGACCAACATGAAAAAAATTATAAATCCATGCTTCAGCAATACAGTCAGAAGGAACACAATGTAACACCCAATTATCGTATATTAAAACAAATAGGCCCTGAACATGGAAAATCTTTTGAGGTAATGGTATTAATAGATGGCAACGAATATGGCATTGGATGGGGTAAAAGCAAAAAAGAGGCGGAACAATCTGCCGCTAGAGAAACCTTGAAAATGCTCACCCCTGATTTAATTTGCGAAAAACATTAATAATGCATCATAGTTAAACTTGAAAGGAGCTTTATCATGGCAAGAAAAATAAATAAAAAGAAAATTGTAGGTACCTGCCCTGTTGGAATGAGAAAGGCAGTATGTCCTAGTATTAAAAACACAAGGCAAATAAGAATAAAATTATTAAAATTACAGAGGCAGAATAATGCGGATCAGAACCAGATTAATGGACTCAGAATTTCTCTCAAAGAAAAGAAAAAGCAAGGTATTGCTGTTGACTGTAATACTTGTAAATATAATACTACAGCGCCAACTGTTGCACCGACAGCAAAATAAAAATGCCAACAGCTAAATCCAGATATTATTATTCGTGATAAGGTCGCAATCTCAAATAATAATTCTATATTTATTCAAAATAGAAATTGTTGAGATGGTAATTTAAGAGGTGTGTCAGAGTGAATTATTCAGGGCATCAAGTTCCATGTCAGGATAGTTTAAAAGCTGGCACATCTCAGATGTTATAGTTTCAATTTCTTCTTCTTTCAGATTCATGTTGGTTACTGTGAGTTCACGATCTTCTTTAGGATAGTATATTATAATCACTTCTTCACCATCTTGTTTACTTAAAGACCGTAATTTAAATATCTTTTTTCTGATTAAATAAAGCGCTAGTACATAACGCAGATTTTTCTGCCGGGATTCATCCTTCCC
>MHYY01000024.1 GCA_001830285.1 Planctomycetes bacterium RIFCSPLOWO2_12_38_17
CTTAATTCTAAAAAACGGAGTAGAGCCCCGGGTCTCGTTCTTTGGCCCCGTGCCGTCTGATGAGGTAATCAAGTATGCGGCAGGCGCTGATTTGGGAGTGGCGCCTATAGAGAATGCATGTCTGAGTTATTACTATTGTTCTCCCAATAAGGTATTCGAGTATATTAATGCCGGGCTTGCCGTCGTAGCGAGCGATTTTCCTGAACTGAAAAGGGTTATTAATAATCATGAAATAGGATGTACGTTTAATCCCGATGAGCCGCGTGATATAGCAAGGGCGGTGGAGTACATATTTGAAGATCCTGAACGCTGGCGCAGGATGAAGCAGAACACCATTGCCGCATCAAATTGTTATAATTGGGAAAACGAGTCAGAAAAATTCCTGAGCCTTTATAAAACAATTAGCTGATTTATGTCAATAAGTCCTGACTATTTTAAATATCTAAAACACTTCGGTAAGACGGTAACGGTAAAGGAGTTTTTTGAAAATACCCATGTGTTCAATTTAATTGCTCTAAGGCACGATGTAGACCACGACCTTGACCTTGCGCTTGAGCTCAGTTACTGGGAAAAAGAGTATGGCATACGTTCAACATATTTCCTGTTGCATAGCGCTGATTACTGGAGTGACGAACGGTTTATGGAAAAATGCCTTCAAATTCAGGATTTTGGGCATGAAATTGGTCTTCACTTGAATGTTATCTCTGAATGGATGAAAGGCAGGCTTAATGACGTATTTCCTTATTTAGAAAAATTGGTTAATCAGTTTTGGGAAGCTGGTATACGATTATCGGGTGTTTCTACTCATGGAGATAAGCTTTGTTATGAACGCCAATTTATAAATTACTGGTGTTTTTCAGAATTACGTTCATCCGATCCTGTAAAAACGGAATCAGGCATTTGCGCAGAAGGGATAGCTGTAAATGACAAAAATTTTCAGATAAAATATCCTGAAACTCATCGTATTGTGCGTAATGATGGAAAGGCATTTGACTTCTGGTCTGTCTCAATGAAAAGGCTTGGGATTGTTTATGATGCCGTCCACATACCTTGCGATTCATACTTTACTGATACTGGCGGAGGTTGGTATAGGTCTGAAGACCCTTTAAAATGTAATCTTTCTTCTGGCAGGCATCAAATACTGATGCACCCCATTAACTGGAGGGGACAACAGAAGATATACTTTTTCCTTTCAACTGCAAGGTCTGGTTCAAAATGGCTCGCCAATTTTCTGGATAGAACTACTCCGCTGCGTGCCAGGCATGAATTTACCCTTAATCATCGTTTCAGGGATGGTAAACTTCTGGCGGAGAACCTGATTCCATTTCCATGGCTTGTTTATATAATTAATCGCTTTTTAAGGCGTTTTTTCAATTACAAAAGAATTGTTGCAAAAAAGCGTACAGCAGCAGGTTTCAGGGAATTGGTTGAAAAGAAGGATGAAGTAAAGGGATTAATGATTGAAGCCAGGGCGTGGGTTGATGAACTTACGCAGGATTACGCCGAAGCCAACGTGTATCTTGAGCGTTTTATTCCGATAGTTAAAGAGATTTTTCCTGAGGCTGTACTGATTCATTTATACAGGAATCCAAGGAATGTAATTCGGTCTATCCTCAACCGTAACTGGTACAACACACCGGAGGATAGCAAGCACCCTGTCATTAAGAAAGAAGGTTGGGATAGTCTGCCGCAGTTTGAAAAGGCATGCTGGTATGTTCGGCAGACGAATGAATCGCTTATTCATTCGTGTCAACAGAGGCTTATCTACGAAAAAATAGTTAGTGATCTTGGTTATTTAACAGAACAACTCAGGTCTTTAAATATTCCTGTGTTTCCACGCCTGGCAGAACCAGAATTCAGTAGAAAGATTAATGTAAATTACAGCTACGAGTTTCCCGATTATACAGAATGGTCAAATGAAAATAAGTCAACATTCCATTCTATTTGCGATCCTGTAAATAAGGCATTAGGATATGAAACTAGGCGCGAAACGCCTGATAAATCTCTTTATCTTGAACGTAAAACTATAAGAGATAATAAAGAGGTACATGGTGGAAGTTTATCTGATGTCATCTTTGAAATTGATTTTTGTAAAACCACCTATGATTTATATTCTTTTGAAGGATGTGAGGTTAAAAAAAATGATGACGGATTAGAAATTATTCCCAAGGCAGGTAAGCGCGCTTACTTTTTAATCGGCGGAGGCAAGTGGTATCGTGCCAAGACAGAAGAAGGCTGGGCATCAAAAATCGGACATTACTATCAAGGAGTTATAGATTTAGAAAATTACCAGAATTTGTCTGTTATCCCAATTTGTTTAATGTATAATAAGAAAGGGAATCTGATTGCCAAGCGTTCTTTAGGGCAAATCAGACAGGTAGTAATACCGTTTAAATTCTTGTTCAAAGTCAGAGGTGATGCCAAAAGATTCAATATTGCCATATATGTACCTGCATCTAATTTGTCAGGAAAAATAAAAATGAAAACAATCGCAATTGAAAAGCTACCTTTACATGGCATTAATCAAAGGAATATCGAGAACGGCATTAAACAGGACATTTCATAAAAATGGTTTTTATTTAATGTTTCAGTGCTGAATGGTTAAAATATGAGAATAGGGATAGTCAGCTATTGGTTTAATAGAGGTCAGGCAACTGTTAACCGTTATGTACGGTCAAGTCTTGACAGTCTTGGTTATAAAGCCTTCGTCCTTGCCCTTCCCACAAAGGAGAGCTTCTTTTGTTGTCATTGAAGAGAGTATAAAACGGCAAGGATAAAAATTTTTATTTGCTTTTTGCCGATTTTTTTGCTATAAATGCTCACAATTTAAGGAGTGGCTCCTAAAATGACGACAGTAGTAATGTATTTGAAAAAAACTAATCATCAGTGGTTTTTTACAGAATAATGCTCAAATTTCACTATTTTCAAGGAAAGGAGATAAAATGAAAAGGCGAAATTATGTTTTTATTATACCTATTGCCATCATATTGGTATTGTCTTTAGTGTTACCTCTTACCACGGGAACAGACATTAGAAAACTTCCGCCAGATGCTGTGGATAATTGTAATCAAAAAGGTTCGATTTATGGAAGGGTGGTTTATTTTCAGGCATGTTATATGCAATACATGAAGGCGGCAACGGTAATGCTTAAAGGAAAAGCGACTGGTACAGAAAAGACTTCCACAACCAGTCCAAAGGGAAAATTTATTTTTGATGAATTAGACGCAGACACATATAAAATTACTGCCAGTAAAAGTGGCTATGCAAAATCCAGAATAAGCGTAGATTTAAAACAGGGAAGGTCAAGATTAGTTGAACTTGAACTTGAAGAGGAAAAATAAAACTTAAATCATTTGAATTAAACGTGGCTCATACTTTTAGTATCTTTTGCGCTTTTTCCAGCCACGTTTTACCTGAATAAATATTGCTCTGGTGGTTGCATCCATTTCATTGCAATTCATTTTTGAAAGTGAAAGAGTCGTTGACTTTCATCTTGTACTCAATCGAAACCTTTCAAAGTGAACCTTAAATACAAATCTTTTTCTCCTGCTTGTAAGTATTTTTATTTAAGTAATTTCATGTTGTTTAATACATGGTTGCCAATAAATTTATTTATGCTGTTATTATTGCTGCCTTAATTTCTATCCCATTATTTTTTCTCCCATTTACACCAGAAGATCCTTTTTTACTTCCTAAGAGTGCATTACTCTCCTTCTTTGCTTGTGGAGCTATTATTGCAGTGGTGTTTTTCTCCAGAGAAAAGTTGTCTTACGTTTTCTCGAGTGATGTCTTTTTGGCTTCTTTACTTTTATTAGCGTCTTTTGCTGTATCTATTCCTTATAGTGTCAACTATCACGAAGGTTTTTCAGAAATAAAGAGATGGGTATGTTTAATTATATTATTTTTATTGGCATCTCAAATAAACTGGACTCACAACAGGCTCCAGCGAGTTATAAAAATCACCACGACAGTAAGCTTTCTTATTGCCACATACGCTATACTTGAATATTTTGAAATTATCCCCTTTTATCCTTGTGGTTTTGAAAAAAATCGGCTCTATTCTTTTTTTGGTCATCAAAATATTTTAGCGCAATATTTATCAATCACGATTTTATGGAACCTTAGTATTGCTACAAGTGGATCAAAATCAAAAACAAGAATAATGTATCTGATATGTATCATAATATCTACAATTGCCCTTTTATTAACTTTTTGCAGAGGAGCAATTATTGCTACAACGATAGGTTGGGTATTTTTCTTGTCAATTTACATAACTCAAAAAATAAAAAACAATACTAATAATACAACTTTTCTAACTCTTAGAAATAAAAAGAAATTAATAATTCTTGTTTTATCTGTTGTGGCATCTTTTTTAATACTAGCGGTCATACTGCTGGGAAAAACTCCAATCTATCATGAAAAGACAACTAAACGCATTTCTAACCTAATTAAACGAGGTGATAGTTTACGTTTCATATTATGGAAAGATTCTATAAATATGATGCTTTCCAGTCCTATCAAGGGTATTGGGCTTGGTAACTATTTTATTGTGTATCCTAAATTTAAGACAGGTAACTGGAAATGGTTAACTGTTGATCCTCACAATGAATTATTACATATAGTAACAGAAACAGGAATTATTGGGTTAAGCGGTGTTATTATATTTCTTATTATTGTAATTAAATATATTTTGAAAAAAATAGTTTATAATTTTAATAAAGAAATTATAATTTACCTCCTGGCGATTACTTCTGGCTGTATTGCAACTGTGATAGATTCTTTAATAAGCTACGATTTTCACTCATCTACATCATCGTTATATTTTTTCGTTGGTCTAGGTATTTTATGTTCTGGTGAGCAAAAAGAGATACCAATGAAATTATCTATTAAAAATACGTTAATACGAAATGCCTTTATCGCAGTACCAATTGTTTTCGTATCATGTTGGGGTATGTTTGATGAGTATAAAAAAATTATTAGTCACTGTTATTATAACAAGGCACTGGAGTCCATCAATAAAGAGGACCATACAGGATGCATAAAATACTCATTGAAAGCAGTTAAACTTCAACCGTACAATCCAAAGTATCATCATTTATTAAGTATTGCATATGATGTTATTGGGCAATATGAACTTGCTAAAGATCACTTTGGGAAGGTGCTTTTGTTAACGCCTTATTCTAATTATAAGTGAATTTATGGTATCTTAAACTATATGAGCACTAAAAATGCTTAAAATCTTTTACTAATTGACCCGGCTTTGCCTGGTTAGAATTGAACTAAAAATTATTTAATGAAATCAATTATTGTATTGTGTCAAAATGAGAATAGGCATAGTCAGCTACTGGTTTAATCGGGGTCAGGCGACTGTTAACCGTTATATACGGTCAAGTCTTAACAGCCTTGGTCATAAAACCTTTGTCCTTGCGCGTCCCACAAAGGAGAGTTTCTATCTACCAGGATTTATTGACAACAATGATGTTTGGAACCAGCCGGATGTTACTCCTGCATCGGGTTATGATATTCCTTTGAAAGAGTATATAAAATGGATAAAAGACAATTCTCTGGAGGTTGTATTCTTTGACCAAAATTATCAATTTAAAGAGATTGCCAAAATACGTGCAAGCGGCGTTAAAACTATTACCAGATTTGTATGGGAGTCATTTGGTAAGGAACATGTAAAAGGTGCAAAGAATTCATTTGATATTATTTATTCTTTGAACAAATGTGAACAGGAAAGATACGCCGCTTTTGGAATTGATAGTCCATGGATACCGTGGGGATGTCATCCTGAATTGATAGCAATCAAACCAAAAAGGGCGGAAGGTGGAATACATTTCTATTATCCCGGCGGCTATCTATCAAAGCGCAAGCCTACAAAATCAGTTATTAATGCATTTTGTAGGGTATCGTTACCCGATATCAGATTGATTATAAAAACACAGCATCAGGAAGCAAGAGAGGAATTGATTGAGCATATAGATATTTCGGACTCTAGAATTAAAATAATTAATGGCGATATACCATCACATGAATATTATGGTTTGTTTTCGTCCTGTCATGTGTGTCTGTCGCCGAGCAGATGGGAAGGGTTGGGGTTGCATTTGTACGAGGCGGTGGCTTTTGGCATGCCAATTATTACTAATAATAATCCACCTATGAATGAAATAGTAAGGGATAATTATAATGGTTTACTGGTTAAATCACATCAAATTGGCTATGCAGAATCAGGAATCCCATCGTTTGAACCTGATGTTAATGATTTAAGCAGGGCGATACAATCTTTATCGAACAGTGATATGTTTGACGAACTTTCTCGAAACACACGTGAATTGAGCAAGGTTATGTCATGGGATAAGACTAGCGCTTCTTTTAGAGATTTGCTGAATATGTAATTACGCATATTTTATGGAGGATGGTTCGTGAATATTTTCATACAAGGTATGCGCAGGTCTGGCACGACAATATTATTCGACATTTTCTGGGAAGACGGAAGTTTTGATTGTTATTATGAGCCGCTTGCCGCAGCAAAGAAAGAGGCAATTGGCGGTGGTAGCGGCGTTCACACTGTTGATTATTTTGAAAAGGTCAGGAATTGCCGGAAGGCTTTTATGAACAGGTATCAAAAGTTAGAGAATGTGGATTTGTTGAATTATGGCGCACCACGTTTGCCGCAGTTAGAATTTGAGGCAGAAGCGCCTGAATATATAAAAGAGTATATTAAATTCATGATTTCACAGTCTGAGCATGCCATGATAAAATTTACACGTATGTATTGTAAGGTTCGTGTGCTGTGGGAGGTTGATCCTGCTGCCAAGTTCATACATATTGTGCGTGACCCACGAGCAATAACAGCCTCCTATCTTTTTGGAAAAGGGCAGAGAAATAAGGACAGATATCCAAACGAAAAAATATTTTTCAAAAAAAGGTCTAATTACTCTGCATGGAGTAGTTTCCCATTTTCTGAGTATATATTAGGCACACCTGAATATTCACACCTTAAAAAGTGTGAAGATTTTTTGAGGATTTTGGTAATATGGAAATATAATTTTAAGAAAACTCATGAAGTTGGTAAGAATTTGTTCGGAAAAAATTATCTTTTACTGCGCCATGAAGACTTGTTGTGTGACACTCGTAATACATTAAAGTCTATTTATGATTTTATTGAAACGCCTCTGCCTTTGCATGTATTGGAATGGACATCAAAGAATGTAAATTCCAAATCCAGTGTATATGCTCATAACAATCCTCAATGGTATGATGCCTTTAAAATACTTAGTATGTTTGAGGAAATGAATATTGCAGGGTATTCTATTGACGGTAAATAAATAGGAATTACTTCTTTTGTTGGGAAAGTAAATTATTTAATAAGTGCGGTAAATAGTTTATTAAGAAAGCATGCTGTAAAAGTATAATTTGTGAATAACCGGTAAATAACGATTTAAGTTAAGAGATATCTTTTCTATAAATTGTTATTGTAGAAGTATTGCTATTTAGATGGAAAAACCATTCATATATATTGCTGCATTGCGACGTACTGGATCAAAGGTACTCAGTGAGGCGCTGAGCCTTCACCCGTATTCATTCATTTTTCTTGAACCGAGGTTTGGAAGTGGCGCATTTAAGATAAAAAATGCAGAAGTGGAAATATTTGCAAAATATGGTATTGATTTGCTTGCATTTCAGGATCAAATATCAAAAGTTAATCGCAAACTATCCGTAGAATATTTTAAAAATGAACTGATGCCAAAGTTATTGCAGGTATTTTCACAAATTGGAATAAAAGAGATTCATCACAAGTA
>MHYY01000025.1 GCA_001830285.1 Planctomycetes bacterium RIFCSPLOWO2_12_38_17
ACCCATGCGAGTCAACACCAACTTCAATGCGGGATTTGAAAATTGGGAAACAGGGCGATAGTACAAATTATTCTTTCTTAAAGTGGGAATATGAATAACTACCTGAACTAGACCAGACATAAAGACAGAAACGGCAACTATGTATATCATTCTTTCAAGCGTGTTTCCGGTATATGGAGATAAGATAGCACCCAAAATCCAGCACACATTCATTACAACTGGAGCAAATGCGGGCATGAAAAAATGATGAAGGGTGTTCAGTACCGCCCCCATAAAAGCCACCAGACAGATAAAAAAGACATAGGGAAACATAATAATGGATAGCTTGAAAACAAGCTGCCACTTTTCCTGTACCTGGAATATCTTGGGAATGGTGAAGAAAGAACCTTCACCCAAGAATACAAGTCCACCTAAAATAATGATGAGGACTGTAGCTACGACATTGACGAAGGCCATGGCTTCTGCCTTGCCGCGTTTTTCAATGTGTTCTGTAAAGATGGGAATGAAGGCTGCACTGAGAGCGCCTTCACCAAAGAGGCGTCGAAATAAGTTGGGAATTTTAAATGCAACAGTAAACGCATCCCAGACCATACCCGTCCCAAAAATACTGGCACATATCATATCCCTTACAAGACCGAGAATACGGCTTAAGAATGTGCAAACACTGATAATCCTTACTGAACGGAACAGGTTATGTGATTCGGACATAGCTCCCCAGTAGTTTTAAAATCTTAGCCGTATCCATAATGTTATATAGCAAACTTTGGATGTATAAATATGATTAAATCTTATATTAAATTTAAAAGGGCTATATTTATATATTGCTCTGCGCCTAGGGTCTCGTATAATACAATTGTTCTTTTCTATTTTATATTATATAGCTAGCAAGGAATTTTCTGAATAAAGGCTATATTACAGTATGTGAAGGTATAACTCTGCCCTTTGGTATAATTACTATATAGTCGCGAATCATATAATTATCTGCATTTAATTCTTCTATTTTTTTTACATTTTCTATAGTTACCTTTTCTCCTATATGAACATTTTTATCAATTATTGCCCCTATTATTCGAGAATCATCACCAATCCCCATATCGGGCATTTTTTTGTACCGATTCGTCCTGATATTAGACTCTGATTCATAGTAATCTGCACCCATTATTATAGAATCCCGCATAATAACATTGTTGCCAATAATACTTCTGATACCAATTACTGAATTGTGTATTTCTGCATTATTGATAATACAGCCATCAGAAATAATAGACTTCGTGATTTTGCATTCATTAATGACAGAACCCGGTAAGAAAAGTGGGTTAGTATAAATTTGAGCTTTTTCATTATATAAATCAAAACTTGGAGTGGAAGACGTTAAACTCAGATTGGCTTCATAAAATGATTTTATCGTTCCAATATCCTCCCAATAACCATCAAAAAAATATGTAAATACACGCCTTTTCTTAATAATATCAGGAATTATATCTTTGCCAAAATCCGATTTTTCTGATCCTTTTAGTACTTCGTTTAATACATCCAGATTAAAAACATATATACCCATTGAGGCTAATAAAGAACGACCTCTGGCATTAATGCCGCGTCTATCAAACGCAGATGCACTTAATGTCAGTGAATTTATTATCTTCTCATCCTTTGGTTTTTCAAAGAAATCATTAATGTGTCCTTGTTCATCCACCTTTAAAATGCCAAAGCTGCCTGCGCTGTCTCTTTCAACAGGGATTACTGAAACAGTAACCTCTGCGCCTGTTTTGATATGTTCTTTAATAAGTTCCTGATAATTCATTCTGTAAAGCTGATCACCTGATAAAATTAGAACAAAATCAATATTAGGTTGATTAAAAAAACGAAGATTCTGTCGGACGGCATCAGCCGTACCCTGATACCAATTCATACTCTCAATAGTTTGAGTAGCGGCAAGAATTTCAATAAAACCCCTGGAGAAATTATCGAATTTATATGCGCGTGTTATGTGTCTGTTAAGTGATGCAGAATTGAATTGGGTAAGTACGTAAATCTTATTTAAATTAGAATTGAGGCAATTACTAATTGGAATATCAATAATTCTATATTTACCAGCAAGTGGTACAGCAGGCTTTGAGCGTTCCTTCGTTAAAGGATATAACCTCGCTCCCTGACCTCCTCCCAGAATTACCGATATTACATTATCCATATTAGGTTCAACAACTTACTGTGAAATCTATTATAACTGTGAGTTTAAGATTTAGCATTTTATAGTAATAGGCATTATTTTAGAATTATTTTGCCTATTTTCATGCGTAAAATTCTAATAAATTTTATCTTTTAAACAAATAAAAAGGAACCTACATCTTCTAAAATAATAAACGCCGCACTTCTTGCATAGCCTATCATATAAAGCAAAATCATATTAAGATAGAAATTACTCAAAAATACTGCATGTTTTAAAACAAACTAGAAGTCTTCCCTATTGATTATAAAAAATTGTGGATATAATTGGATTGTATAAAAAGCAATTGCAAGGAAGTGCACAAATATATATAACCCTCAACGTGAAATTGGATGGGGTGAAGGTTTAATGGATACTTACTTTTTTTCTTACTTTTCTTGGTGAATCTTTTTCAATGCCAATTTCTTCATCAGTGAGATAACATGCCGGGTCTTCTGCCCATATATCTCCATAATATGCCTCAGCCCTTGCCCTGAAATTTCCACCACAGATATTGAGCCACCTGCATTTTGCACAACGTCCTTTGATATGAGGATTCTTGTTTTTAAGCCTAGCCATTAATTCATTTGAAGTATCTTCCCATATCTCACCAAACTTTCTTTTCCTAACATTTCCAAAAGAATATTGCCTCCAAAATTGGTCAGCATGCACCTCTCCATCCCAGCTTATACAGGCAAGCCCTTTACCAGAACTATTTCCTTCATTCCACTGAAGAAGTTCATATACCTCTTTTGCCCTCCTGGGGTTCTCTTTCAACAGTCGTAAATATACATATAGACCATCAGCATGATTATCCACCGTAAGCACCTCTATTTCCCGTCCTCTATCATGCGCCTCTTTGGTCTTATCCATAATAAGGTCTACTACTCTACGTGTTTCTTCATGATTAAGATCTTCTTCGATTAAATTAGAGCCTCTGCCTGAATATACAAGGTGATAGAAACAAACCCTTGGGATATTTTCTTTCTCTATAAGTTGGAATATTCCTGGAATATCACGATAATTTCGCTTATTAATTGTAAAACGAAGACCTACCTTGATACCTGTTGACAAACAATTTCTTATACCCTCCAGTGCTGCATCAAAAGAACCAGGAACGCCTCTAAAACGATCATTTGTTTCTTTAAGACCGTCCAAACTAATACCGACGTAAGAAAGTCCGAATTTCTTTAATTCACCCGCCTTTTCCTTTGTAATTAATGTACCATTCGTACTAATAACTGCACGTAAACCTTTTTGTTTGGCATAACTAATCAATTCCAGGAGGTCAGTCCTCATCAACGGCTCACCACCTGAAAATAAAATAACAGGCGCCCCATATTCCGCTATGTCATCAAGCATCGCCTTCGCTTCTTTGGTGGTTAACTCATTGGGATACTCAATATCCTTTGACTGTGAATAACAATGGATACATTTCAGATTACAACGTTGCCCAACATTCCAGACAACGACAGGTTTCTTATCACTCGAAAATTGTAGTAAATGGGAAGGTAATTTTTTTGATTCTCTCCCATATCGTAATGCGTCAGACGGTTCTACTGTACCGCAATACAGTTTTGAAATACCAATCATTTATAATATCTCCCGCACAAATACACTAGCCGAAGTGAATAATATAGAATTCACATTTATACCATGGAACATTGCATCAAAAAAAACTTAACTCTATTTCAAATTATAACTAAAAATTATTTTTAAACAAAAAGATTTGTTCTAAATTTATTTTCCAAAAGCATAAAGCCGCCAATCTACGCAACCAACATATATCATATTCTTCGTATCGATTGCCGGTGAGGAGAGCAACGGTCCTCCTATTGTTGTACTCCATTTTAGCGTACCATCGTTATTGATTGCATATAATTTACCATCCCATGAACCTATGTAAATAACACCATCGGCATCAATTGTTGGAGAGGCAGTAATAGAATTTTCTGTTTTAAATTTCCATTTCAGTGTCCCATCTTTTCTTACTGCATATATGTACCCATCCTGCGTTCCGATATAAGCTGTCTCCTCATTATCAAGCGCTGGAGAAGAAAAAGTCTTGCTGCCTAACTCGAACCCCCAGTTTAACGTTCCGTCTAAATTAACGGCATAAAGTTTTCCATCCGTATCCGCAATATAAACGGCACTGTTTCCAATAGCAGGCGATGCATCTATTTTTGCTTCTGTTCCAAAGTTCCACTTTGAGCTTCCGTCTGGATTCAAGGCATGCAGACGTTTGTCCCACGACCCAATGTAAATGGTATTATCCCCTCCTATTGCAGGGGAAGATGTCATTATTGTCGCTTCTGTTTGATAACTCCATAATAGTTTACCATTAGCGCTAACTGCATATAATTTCCCATCAAAAGAGGAAAAATACACATTCCCCTTTTCATCAAATATTGGTGATGAGTGTATGGCGCCCCTTGTTTGATATTTCCATTTTAATTTTCCATCAGGATTAAGGGCGTAAATCCTTCCATCCACTGACCCAATGTAAATAACCCCATTCGGGGCAATTGCAGCAGAACCATAAATCTCATCATTTGTCTTAAATGCCCATATAACTTTACCTGTTGGTGTCACAGATAATAAAGAACCATCCGTGCTTCCTACATAAATGACCCCATCTTCATCAATAACAGGAGACGACCATATCTCACCCGCAGTAGAAATCGCCCATTTTAAATCATTACCAGAGGGACCGGCATAATTAACCATGCCGGTTCTTTGCAAATTACATCTAAAAACAGGAAATTTTTTATTTGTTTCTTGGGCATGCACTGAAGGCTCTTTTAAACCAAGGCAGGTCACGAGCGCCATCATCCCAAAATAAATTAAAAGGGTATATCTAAGTAACATTATTACTCCTCAATTTTAAAAACCCGGAATTTCTATTTCAGCCCCGACAGGTAAAGAACTTTGATTTTTTATAATTTTACTATTAACCTCTAATATCTTATTCCACTTTAAACCATCCTTGTAATACTGCAAGGCTATCTTATAAAGGGAGTCCCCCTTTTGAATTGTATGTCTTCTGCTAGATTTTGTATCCTCAACCTCAGTCATCTGCATTAAGGTTGGGATGGTAGTTTCTTCCTTTGTACTCTGTATTATGGTTTTTTCCTCTGGTATAAAAAGCTCTGTTCCAATTTTTAGGCTATTTCTATCCGGTAACTTATCCCGATTTGCATTAAAAATAAGCAACCATTTAGACTCATCTCCATAATACTTATTTGCTATCTTGTAAAGACTATCGTTTTGTTGTACTTTATGCATCCTTAATTTTGAAGAAGACACTTGTACTTCGTTAATATCAATATCTTTAAACTCCTCTTCACCTTGAGATGAAACAACTTCTTTATTTTCACTTACAACAACGTTTATTGGTCTTTCGCTTTCAGACTTATTCCATGTTCCCTCTACTACATTATCTTCCTTTTCAATAGATTGTTCTTCGGTTTTTATGGTATTTATTACTTTTGTCTTTGTTTGTTCTATATTTTTATTTTGCGCAGTTTCATTAATTGACTCACCAGTAATAGCACTATCTTTAGTTTCCTTAGACAAGTCATTTATATCAAGTAAAATCATCTTTGAATCTTCTTCAACTTCAGGAATGGGGATAGCCGGTGCCTTAACAGCAGTCCTAGTACTCAGAAAAACACCAATAATCGCCAGTATAATTACTCCCAAAACTACGCCCACTTGCACATCTCTTTTCATTGTTCTCTTATTCCTTTCACATGTTATAAGGAATGAAAAATTTGAAACGAATAGCCTTCAGCAAACTCAAACTGGTCATTTAATTCACTGTGCAAATAATTAAATGCTTGTACTTAACCTTACAATTTAACAGAACAAACCTGAATTCGAACAGAAACTCTTTTTATCTGATTCAAAAATTTTTTGTAAATTTCTGTTAATATTACTCTTCAACTGCTTTTTACAGGTATCGCATCCTTTCTATGAATAGCATAATCTCTTGGCGGCAGAGGTTGACCAGCAGAAACAAAACCCTTCCATTTTAGTAACATAGGACATGCAATAAATATTGTAGAATATGTACCCACAGTAATCCCCACCATCATAACGAACGCAAATCCGTGAATTTCAGGTCCACCAAGGAAGAACAAAGCACATAACACACCAATAGTTGTAATACCTGTCAGGAGTGTACGACTTAAAGTTTGGTTTATACTATCGTTTACTAGTTCCGGGGTTAATATCTTACCGCGTATTCCCATATTTTCTCTTATTCTATCAAATATAACAATCGTATCATTCAGTGAATAACCCACAACGGTAAGAAACGCTGCTACCATAGAACTATCAATTTTCATATTTCCGAATAGATAATCAGCCACAGCAACGGCACCCAGCGTTATTAAAATATCATGGATAACAGCAATAATTGCAGAACTTCCAAATTTAAAGTCCCCGAAACGGAGCCATACGTAAAATATTGTTACTATACATGAAAAAATTACACCAAGAATAGCCCTGTTTTTCATTTCATCAGCAACAGTAGAACCAATACTCACTATCCTCTTGAGAGGATTTGATATCTCAAATGCATTCTTAATATTACCCTTAACAACTTCTGCATTTTGTTGAGCATCAAATGCAATTTTAACTGTTTGATATTCCTTCCCTAATTCCAAATCCTTATCGAGTATATCTGGATACCCTGCAGCAGTTAATATACCTTCGACAACCTCTTTCTTTAAAGGTTTGGATAACGTCATGCGACATGGTGTTAAATTACTTTTTTCCCCCTCGGATGTTTCTGCTGCTTTAACACCCTGAGAACTATCACCACCGGGTTTTACTTCACCAGCAGACATAACTGCTGAACCACCCTCAATTAATTCAAAAGAAACATCTATTTTTTCTTTATACAATCTTTCTTTAAATTTAGTTATAACATCATCCTTTATCTTTTCCTGGATTTTTCCAGTATTTAAAGGTTGCAGTTGTATTAAAAATAACTGTGTAGGAGCATTTACCGCATAAATATTCTTAGCATCAATCTTAATTAACTTATTCCTGCTAATAATAGCCACAAAGTTTTCCTTGCTAAAGCCTTCCTTCAGTACTACCTGTATAGCTTCATTCCCTAAACAGTAAACACTTGGTATAGAAACAACTTCCCTTGCAGACTGCTTAATATCCGCCAAGTTTTTTCTCGCCCCCTCAATCCTAAGCTTATTTGTACGCATTTTTTCTGCTTCTTCTGGATGTTTTGTTACTACTACGTCTGCATACCCATTCTTTTTCAGTTCCAAATTAAATAAAATTGGCTCTATGGGCTCACTAACTTCAACGTCTATAAATGGCTTTGATATTCTCATACCTATATCTTGGGTGTTCAATGTTTCGACGACATCGCCTAGTTTTACCCTGACATCGTGATATATAAGATTATCTTTTAATACTTCAATGATGGCATCCACCGATTGTAATCGTTTTCTAACATCATCCAAACCTGCCACATTTATTCTATATTCTTTAGCAGGTTGGTTAACAGATGTTATATAAACAACGTCTTCATCACTATAACCAGCCAGCTTGAGACTCTTCTGAATATCAATCTCGTCAACCGGTTTTGACAATTCCAAATTGAAAATTGTAGGTTCGATAAAGCCAACTTTGGATGATATGCCTGATTTATCAAGAACACCTTTTATATCCTCTTCTATTTTTTGTCTCACCTTCTCTTCGTTAAGTTCTTTTATTCGAATACCGAACTCATCCGCAGTAGATACAAACTGAGTCAAATTTTCCCCTGACCATATACTTTGTACCTCGGCCTCGCCATAACCAATATCACTCAATCCGTTTCTTATAACCGAAGGTGACGTCTGTTCCTTCAAATGGACATGAACAAGAGTTCCGCCTGTAAAATCAATATCATATTTCTTATTTCCACGAATAGCGAAAGCGGTGATTCCTCCGATGATACATACCCCGGAAACTGCAACTAAAATAAAACGATAATTAATAAACTTGACCCTCGGAGTACCTATCAATTTAAACATGGAAAAACTCTTTATCCAGTTTAAATCAAGGAATAATTCGTAAATTACCCTTGTAACAAAAATTGCAGTAAAAAGGTTAATAATCAAACCAACAATTAGTGTCCATGCAAAACCTTTTACCGGACCAGTACCTACAGCAGCAAGTATCACACCTGTAATCAAAGTTGTAATGTTCGAATCAAATATAGCTGAAAATGCCTTCTCATAACCCGCTTTTACAGCCACACGAATTGGTTTCCCTTTCGCTTTTTCCTCACGAATTCTTTCAAAAATTAATACGTTGGCATCTATACCCATACCAATCATGAGCACTAAACCTGCCATACCAGGCAGCGTCATCGTGGCATTAAGTAACGCCATAGTTCCAACAATCAAAAAGATATTTAATGCATTCGCAAAATTGGCAACCCATCCTACCCCCCTATAATAAATACCAATAAATAGGATTGCAAATATACCACCAATTGCGCCTGCCAATAACCCCTGATTAATTGAATCCCTTCCAAGGCTAGGACCAACCATGGTCTCCATTTCTAGCTCAAGGTCTGCAGGAAGGCTTCCTGCGCGCATAATCGCAATAAGTTCATTTACCTCATCCTGGGTAAAACTCCCCTCAATAATACCTTTTCCCGGAATACGGTCGCGTATTACTGGTGCAGAGTAAAGAATATCGTCGAGGATAATTGCCAGAGGCTTGCCAATATTTCGTTCTGTAATCTGTCCAAATTTAGATTTTCCTATCGCATCAAACTCAAAGCCAACAATTGGTTCGATGCCTTTGCGGTCGGCATATATTCTGGATAAATGCTCACCTGAAATCTCAGTCTTGTTACGAACCAGAAACCATTTACCTGCTTCCCCTTCTTCGTCTCTTTTCTTTCGTATCCAGTGTTTATAATAACCTGATACCTGTTTCCCTCCTGCCGCTTCTTTATATTCCGGACTATCCGTACTTGCCGCCAATCTAAATTCAAGCTTACCAAGACGTGTAATTCTGTTCTTGAGCGCTTCTGCTTCTGCCCTTGTTGCACCAGGGACCTGAATCAATATCCTATGGCTACCCTGTTCCTGAATTCTGTATTCTATAATACCCTTTGGATCAATCCTCTTTTTCAATACTTCAATTATTTCTCCCGTAATGCCAGGATGGTCATCTTTCTCATCAACCCTGACTTTGTAAAGCAACTCAGAACCCCCTTTGAGGTCAAGCCCGAGTTTAATCTTCCCCTTTGAAATGTATTCAACAGCTTTATTGGTTATCTTTCTACCATCCTTATCAATCTCTTCGCTGATAATAGTCTCGCGTACAATAGGGTTTGTTACAAACGCCCCAGCCCAAGATTTTTCTATGGTATCACGTTCTACAACCTTACCATCGATCTCCCTTACATTTTCTCTTTTTAAGACCTTCTCCGATGGTGGATATATAACCATTATGCCGATAGCAATAACAACTATAATTAGAGGAATCTTCCACCTTAGACTTTTTACCATTTATTTCTCCTCAACAGGCACCTTTTCCTTTGCTTATAAATTACATGTTCCAAAATAATAAAATTCATTTTGTTTCTTTACCGCTTTCTTTATCAATTTCTTTCGCTTCTTCTTCGTCTTCATCGTGTGAGACTTCTAGCACAGAAACTATTGAGCTCCTATCAACTTTAACTTTCACATCTTTGGCATCATCCACACGAAGGATAACTTCATGCTCACGAACCGTTACAATAGAACCATGAACCCCGCCAGCCGTTACAACACGGTCATTTTTCCTAATTCTTGATATCATCGCCTTCCGATCTTTTTCCTTCTTTTTTTGTGGTCTCAGAATTAAAAAGTACATCACAACAAACATTAAAATAAACGGAAGTAACATGGTCAGCATACCTGTTGAACTTTGCTTCCCAGCCGCTGCTTGTAATAAAAAAAGCATACTATTCCTCCTCTATATATAAAGGTTTAACTCAAAGGCGCCCCCGGCAGACTCGACAAAAAGTCAGCCTTAAATTCTTTAAATTCATTTCTTAATATTGATTCTCTCGCTTGTTGCATTAAATTCTGAAAATAATGTATATTGTGTAACGAAATTAAAATCAATCCTAAAACTTCATTTGACTGAAAAAGATGTCGCAAATAAGCCCTGGTAAAATTCTGACATGTATAACAACTACACGCCTTATCAAGAGGGCTGGAGTCTTCTTTATATTGACTATTTAATATCTTTACCTTTCCTGTACTTGTAAATGCACATCCATTTCTTCCGTTTCGTGTAGGGATAACACAATCGAACATGTCAACCCCACGCTCTATAGCATTTAAAATATCAACAGGAAATCCAACTCCCATTAAATATCTTGGTCTATCAGGGGGCAAAAAGTCTATTGTGTAATCCAACACCTCATTCATCAAAACGCTTCCCTCACCTACACTTAATCCACCAATCGAGTATCCTTCAAAATTCATTTCTACCAGTTTTTTTGCACAATCAATACGAAGGTCCCTGAAAACACTTCCTTGAATTATACCAAAAAGTGCTTGTTTTTTATTCACGTTGGCATTTAAACAACGTTCTGCCCAATCAAGTGTTCTTTTTACTGCAGTACTTGCTCTGTCATGCTCACATGGATATGGGACACACTCATCAAAACACATTATTATATCTGCCCCTAGGTCATTCTGTATATCTATTACCTTCTCAGGTGTAAGAAATATTTTTGCGCCATCAACTGGCGATTGGAATTCCACACCGTCATCTGAAACCCTTGTTAGTCCTGTAAGCGAAAAAACTTGGTATCCGCCACTGTCCGTAATAATTGCACCAGCCCAACCCATAAAATCATGCAGTCCACCCAGTTGTTTAACAACCCTTTCCCCCGGCCTCAAACATAGATGAAATGCATTACAAAGAATAATTCTTGTATTGGTTTCCTCTAAACACCTCGGCGTTAGAGTCTTGACAGTTCCCTGTGTGCCTACTGGCATAAATACAGGTGTAGGAATACGAAGATTATTTATCTTAAGCTCACCACATCTGGCCTTTGACTGTCTATCAACTGCTTTTAATTTAAAGAGCAACAACACCTCCTGAGAGGTATTAATATATTTGAACCAATTCTACCTTTGGATAGTAATATTTCAGTATCGCAGTCCACTTAAAACCTTTTTCAGCCATACCCTGGGCGCCATACTGACAAAGCCCAACACCATGCCCCCAACCTCTTCCTGCGAAGGTAATACTCTTTCCATTATTTATAGAATTAAAAGCTGTACTATATAAATTATTAGGGCCTATCAGCAATCTAAAATCATTTGCATTCATTTCTTTTTTCCTATTTGCAGATATAATTTCTACCTTCGAACCATGCATCCCTTCACCTGGATAAATTGCCTTCACATTCTGAATATTTGAGACATACATATTTGCATTTCTCAACTTCCTTTCGATATCAGACTTGCGAATATCTGTGCTCCAACTGGAATATCTGGTGTTCCTGCAATAGTTGCATGTAACACCACTCAATGGAGGTATACTGTCTTTCCCAAACACATGTCTGACATCCTCGGTATGTCCCCCGCAAGTACTATGGAAATAAGCTGGAAAGATATTCCAATTGTAAACCATAACCACACCATTCGTTTCTCGTATAATCTTGTTTAACCTTGGTGTTTCACTTTCAACACCTTTATAAGCAAGATCTATCATATCAAGATGATAAACATCATCCCGTCTCGTCTTCTTTTTATACATGGCGTAAGTTCTAGCTGTAACAGCTTGAGCACGTAATGCATCTTCATTCCATGTTTGCGGCATTTCGCTGCCCAGAACACCTGCAACAAAACTTTCTATGTCTACCTCTTGAATTACTGAAAATTTATTATTAAATTGCTGTAAAATTCTGAGTTCGCCACGATATCGCAAATTATTTAACTTTATTTCACCATCTCTTAAGCTCACAACGTGGAGTTCACTATAATCATATTGTTTATCCCCTACGCTAATACGACCATTATTTACTGATATTGTAGATTTTGGCAAATCTTGCCCTTGATCCA
>MHYY01000026.1 GCA_001830285.1 Planctomycetes bacterium RIFCSPLOWO2_12_38_17
ACATAATCCTGAAAATAAATAATTCTTTCAAGTGAGGTTGTCTTCATCCCCAAAAGCGTTCCGAGGCGCGAAGGCAAAGCCTTAAAGAACCAGATGTGGACAACTGGAGCAGCGAGATTAATATGTCCCATCCTTTTTCTTCTTACACGGGAGTGCGTAATTTTTACACCACATCTGTCGCATATGATCCCCTTATGTTTTATTCCTTTATACTTACCGCAAAAACACTCCCAATTACGTTCCGGTCCAAAAATACGTTCACAGAATAGACCGTCCTTTTCAGCCCTATACGTTCGATAATTAATTGTTTCGGGTTTTTTCACTTCACCATAAGACCAGCTTCTTATATCTTCCGGTGAAGCAAGCGAGATTCTTATCGAACTGTATTCATTAATTTTTTCGTATAATATGTCTGTCATTTTTGTGTCTCTTTTATACTTAAATTTGTTACATTAAATACTCTTTTTCATATTTACTTTAATGCTTCCATTTTTCTCTTTTCAAGTTTTAGATTTAAACCCAATCCTGCAATTTCATTTGCAAGCACTTCAAACGATGCGGGCGTACCAGCCTCAAGTATGTTTTCGCCTTTTACCATAGATTCATATATTTTAGTTCTTCCCTCAACATCATCGCTTTTAACTGTAAGCAATTCCTGCAAATTGTGCGCTGCTCCGTACGCCTCTAATGCCCACACTTCCATCTCACCAAATCTTTGTCCACCAAATCTTGCCTTACCACCTAATGGTTGTTGAGTAATCAGAGAATATGGACCTGTAGCCCTTGCATGCACTTTTTCATCTACCAGATGATGCAACTTTAACATGTACATATAACCAACCGCTACCTTTTGTTCTAACAGCTCACCAGTACGTCCATCATATAAAACTGCCTTACCATCTTCGTGCAACCCTGCTTCTTTGAGCGTCGCTCTGATTTCCTCTTCTGTAGCACCTTCAAATATTGGTGTAATTGCTTGAAAACCAAGCTTTTTTGCAGCCCACCCTAAATGTGTTTCAAGAATCTGTCCAACATTCATTCTTGAAGGTACGCCAAGCGGGTTTAACAGCATTTCTACTCTTCTGCCATCTGCCAAGAAAGGCATATCTTCTTCCGGAAGTATCTTAGAAATTACACCTTTATTACCATGTCTACCAGCCATTTTATCGCCCACAGACAACTTTCTCTTTGTCGCTATTGAAACCTTTGCAAGCTCTAAAACCCCGGTTGGTAATTCATCACCCCGTTTAAGATGATTTATCTTCATATCTCTTTCATCTTTTAAACATCCAATTTTTTCCAAGTAACCTTTACTAGTTTCTAAGATTGTCTCCTTTTCCTTTTTGTTCCTGAACTCAACATTTTCAATATCAAAACGCTCCGCTAATGAAAGCACAGCCTTTGTTGACATACCGCGTTCTACTGTATATACTTGACCTGTTTGTATATCCATCAAAGGTTCTTTAATCTCCTCTCCAAGGATTTTTAACATCTTGGAGAATTCTTTTGCAATACTTTCATTATACTTTGTTTCTATTTCATTTATTTCTTGCAAAATTTTTTGCCTTTTATCATCCGAAAGATAAGATTTTCTGGAAAATACCTGTGTATTTATTACAATACCATCCATACCAGGGGGTACTTCAAGGGATTCATTTTTTACATCTTCACCTGCACGACCAAAAATAGCATACAATAATTTTTCTTCGGGTGATAATTCACTTCTGCTTTTTGGTGCAATTTTACCAACTAATATATCTCCTGGTTTAACTTTTGTCCCAACTCTTATCACACCATTTTCATCCAGATTTTTTAAAGCCTTTTCTGAAACATTAGGAATATCGCGTGTAAACTCTTCTCTTCCTAATTTTGTCTCCCTTATCTCAACTTCAAACTCATCTCTGTGTATCGAAGTAAACCGATCGTCTTTAAGTAATGTCTCACTGATAACGATAGCATCTTCGAAATTGTAACCATCCCATGTCATAAAGGCCACTAGTACATTCTTGCCCAAAGCAAGTTCTCCATTGCATGTAGCAGCGCCATCTGCAATTACCTCTCCCCTTTTTACCTTCTGTCCCTCAACGACTATCGGTTTTTGATTTAAACACGTACCCTCGTTTAAACCTACGAACTTTCTGAGCTTATAAATATCCCTGTCATCAATAACTATTTCGTCAGCCGTTACCTTTGTAACTGTACCAGCGTTTTCTGTACTAACAGTCATGCTTGAATTTCGAGCAACCAATTTTTCTACGCCTGTAGCAACAATAGGAGGTTCAGTTTTTAATAAAGGGACCGCCTGTCTCTGCATATTTGAACCCATAAGCGCCCTGTTTGCATCGCTATGTTCAAGGAAAGGAATCAAACTTGCGGATACGCCCACCAATTGTTTTGGTGAGACGTCCATGTAGTTTATATCTTTTATATTTACATCAAGAAGATCACCATTAAACCTGCATAAAACACTATCTTTTTCTACTTTATCTTTACCTCTAACTAACACATCCGCAGGTGCAATAAATTTATTTTCTTCTTCATCTGCTCGCAGATATAATATTTTATCTGCAATCTTGCCCTTCTCTACAGCACGATATGGAGTAATTAAAAAACCATACTCATCAACTGTTGCATAAATACTTAAAGATGCTATTAAACCTATGTTTGTACCTTCTGGCGTCTCAATCGGGCAAACCCTGCCGTAATGGGACACATGAACGTCTCTAACCTCAAATCCAGCCCTTTTTCTGTTTAAACCACCCGGTCCTAAAGCACTTAACCTTCTTTCATGGGTTAACTGAGCTAGAGGATTTGTCTGATCTAAAACCTGCGAAAGTTCGCTTCTGCTAAAGAAATAGTCAATAGCAGAAAAGATGGTTTTCGAATTTACAAGAGAGCGTGGAGTTACCTGATCTGTATCTTTTACACTCAACCTTTCTTGAACAGTTCTTCTTAATTTTAAAAAACCTTTACGTAATTCCTCTCCACCCAATTCATCAATTGTCCTGAGTCTTCTATTGCCCAAATTATCAATGTCATCTATAGATATTCCGGCTTCTCCTTTGCGTAATTTAATTATATATCGTATAGCTTCAACAAAATCTTCCTTCTGTAATGTCATTATAGATTCATTAATATTATGATTTAGTTTTCGATTTAACCTGAATCTTCCAACTAAACCCAATCTGTATCTCTTTACATCAAAAAACTTATCATAGAATAACTGTTTGGCCTTTTCAATTTGCTGAGGATTACCAGGACGAAATCTTTGATAAATTCTTAAAAGTGCATCTTCGTGCGATTTCGCAAAATCAGATTCCAGGGAATTCAATATAAGTGGGTCATCCATTTTCTTTATTAATTCAACCTTCTTAATCTCAAGGTCAAAAACAGCCTTAATAGTTGTTTCAGAAAATTGACGTCCCGCCTCTAATAAAATCTCACCTGTTTGCGGATTCACAATTTTATCAACTATGTACCTGTTTCTTAATTTTGTTGCAGAAGCATAATCAGTAATTTTTACTATTTCTGTTTCATAAAATAATCGAATAATATCTTCATCGTTAGAATATTCTTCTGAAAGTGCTCTAAGAAAACATGTAGCAGGTAATTTTCCGCTTTGGTCAATTCTTACAGTAAGAATATCCTTTTTCCCTACTTCCAGTTCAATCCAGCTTCCCCTCTCAGGAATAATCCGACACGAGTGCAATCTCTTTTCAGTATGAAACTCCTCAATAAAATCAATACCAGGCGAACGATGCAATTGTGTTACAATAACCCTTTCAGTTCCGTTTATAATAAACTCACCCCCACCGACCATTATAGGCATCTCACCAAGGTAAACTTCCTCTTCAATAGGTTCAGCCCTATTAAGTCTCAACCAAACCCTCAATGGACGACCGTAAGTCAGTCGTAGTTGTCTACATTCATCCTGCGTATATCGTGGTTTCCCCAAATCATACCTAATATACTCCAAAAACATCGTGCCGTCATAGTTTGAAATCGGGAATATCTCCTTAAATATTGCCTCTAAACCAATATTTTTTCTTTTAAATGCAGGCAAATCAGCCTGTAAAAAATCACGGTATGCCTTCGTTTGAATCTGTACGAGATCGCGGATTTCTATAATTTCTTCAACTTTACCGTAATTACGGATTTCCATTTTTTTACACCAAAAATGATTAATAAGAAATTTTACTTCACTTCTACTTTTGCGCCTGCGGCTTCTAATGACTTTTTAATCTTCTCTGCCTCCTCTTTAGAAACACCTTCTTTCACAGTTTTTGGAGCACCTTCTACAAGGTCTTTAGCTTCTTTCAATCCTAAATTTGTCTCGGCTCTAACTGCCTTAATTACCTGGATCTTATTTGCACCACCATCCTTCAAAATTACATCAAAAGTACTTTTTTCTTCTGCAGGGGCAGCCTTAGTTTCTTGTGCAGCTGCTGCTATACCTACTGGCGCTGCTACTACTGATGCGGAAACTTCAAACTTCTGCTCAAACGCTTTAACAAGTTGCGATGCTTCCAATAGCGTCATTCCAGCCACAAGGTCTAATACCTGTGCTATCTTACCAGAAGGTTCAATCATTTTTTCTTCACTTACCTGAGTCATTTTAATCCTCCTACCATTTCAGGAAATTATAAATTAAACACTATTTTTTTCTTTTTTGTCTTTTATTCCCTGGAATACATTCGCCAGGTTACGAAAAACAATATTAAATGCATTCAAGACTCCAACAATTGGAGCATTAACATTATTAACAATTTGGGTATGAAGCACTGGTAGAGATGGAAGTTTTGCTAAACTATTGATGTCGTTAGCAGAAAGTTTAGTACCTTCAACAAATCCACCACGTAAACTCAATAATGGTATTTTCTTTAACCATTCTATTGTTTCCTTTGCGACAACAACAGGGTCCTCATCGCTAATTACTATAGCTGAAGGACCTTTTATCAAGTCAGATATCCCACTATTACCTAATTCTCTAAATGCTATAACCGCAAGTGAATTTTTAACCACTTGAAGTTTAATTTTCTTTTTACGCAGATCTTTTCTTAATTCGTTAAATTGTAATGGATTTATTCCCTGATATCCGACAATCAGATAATTGTTCACATTTCGATATCTGGAAACCATTTCTTTTACAACAAGGTTTTTCAATTCATTTGGCATTTTGTACTTCCCCGGCGTTTTTAGTATTTTAAACCTGCAACATTATCCCAGGGTTCATCGTTGAAGATACCGACGCCCTTTCTAAAAACACACCCTTAACTGAAGCAGGACGCGAACTAATAATTTGTTTTATAAAAGTATTAATATTATCTTCTAAATCTTTTTCAGAAAATGATACCTTTCCAACAAGTGCATGAACATTCCCACCAGCATCAGTCCTATATTCAATCTTACCCGCTTTGAATTCTTTAACTGCCGTTTCAATGTCGTCTGTTACGGTTCCCGATTTTGGCGAGGGCATCTTGCCCTGAGGACCAAGCACCCTACCTAACTTACCAACCAATTTCATCATATCTGAAGTGGCTATCGCTACATCAAAATCGGTCCATCCGCCTTCTACCTTCTTTACAAGATCCTCGGCACCAACCTCATCCGCACCCGCCTTCTTTGCTACTGTATCTTTTTCACCACTGGCAAAAACAATCACTTTAAGGCTCCTACCAATACCTTTTGGCAACGAAATTGACCCTCTCACAAGCTGGTCTGACTGTTTAGGATCGATATCCAATTTGATTGCGACTTCTACACTTTCATCAAATTTAGCTGGCCTAAAAGTTTTCAGCAACTTAATGGCATCCTTTACTTCATATTTTTTTGTATTATCTACTATTTTTCTAGACTCTATATACCTTTTACTTCTTCTTGCCATTTAATTACATTCCTCTAAAAGTAAATATTTACATAACTCGTTTATACTATCTTAATCCCCATAGTACGAGCAGTACCTTCTATTATTTTAATTGCTGCGTCTAAATTATCTGCATTCAAGTCTGCCAATTTCTTATTTGCGATTTCTCTTATATGTTGCTTCGTTACCTGTCCAACCATCTGTTTATTTGGCATGGACGAACCTTTAACAACGCCTGCCAACTGTTTTAACAGAATAGAAGCAGGAGGAGACTTTATAATAAAAGTAAAAGACTTATCTTTATATACTGATATTTCTACAGGCGTCAAAATGCCTTGTAATTCCTTTGTTTTGTCATTAAATTGTTTAACAAATTGTCCTATATTAACTCCATGTTGGCCAAGCGCTGGCCCTACAGGTGGAGCTGGCGTTGCTTGCCCACCCGAACATTGTAACTTAATTTTTTTTAAAACTTCTTTTGCCATTCTAATACTCCCGCTGTAACTAAATTGTCTCTACCTGCCAATATTCTAATTCGACTGGTGTTGCCCTACCAAATACTGTAAGCATTACCTTTACCCTACCGCTTGCAGGTAATACTTCCTCTACGGCACCATCATAATTCTCAAATGGTCCTTCTTTAACTCTTACTTTATCTCCTTCATGAAATTCAATCTTTGCACGTGGCTTTTCTTCTTTACGCTCAATATCGGACAGCAATTTTTCTACTTCGTATCTCAACATAGGCACGGGTTTGTTTTGTCCACCTATGAAATCACCAGCCCCGGATGTTTCGCGAATTAAGAACCAAACTTCTTTTGGTATTTGTCCCTTATCGTCAACTTCAATCTCTGCTATTATATAGCCTGGGTATATTTTCCTTTCGACTATCTTTTTTTTACCTCCCTTAATTTCAGAAACTTTCTCGCTAGGAACAATAACAGTCGGTATCACGTTCTCCAGCCCCCTTGCCTTAATAAGTCCAAGAAGGTTGTCTTTAACTTTATCTTCTTTATTACTCTGAACACGCAAGACAAACCATTCCTTAGGCATTTAATTATACCCACCAAAAAATTCAAAATTATATATGTGTATATTTTAAAATTCTCTAAATTTAAACGCTTGGCAGGAAAATTTTAAGATTTGATAGTTTCGGAGGAAGCTCGCCATTTAAACCATTGCTATCCGAAGATTAACCTGTCCATCTTCAATTACAATGAATTCAAAGCACTCCAATATATTCCATAATTATTGACACAAACCAATCAACACCCAAAATAAATACCCCTATCATAATAACAGATATTATTACAACTGCTGTTGAACCTACCAACTCAACCCTTGTTGGCCACGAAACCTTTTGAAGCTCACCTTGTGTTTCAATTAAAAACTCAATTGCCCTCTTACCACTGTAATCTAACGGTCTCAACCCCGTTTCCAAACCAATAATAAAAATTCCGATCAAAAAACCAAAGAACACAAAAAGCAAAAAAGCACCTATCAAACCCCAATTTAAATCAATATCTACTAACGGGATATTTGCGCTTTCTGCCACATTTGGCAGTCCTATTAAAACATTATACAGTGAGACTGAAGCGAAAAGAGCGAGTATGCCAAGAGCTATACCAACTGCGACTCTACTATATATTCCTTGTCCCTTTTTATAAACAGTAAAAAAAACCATCAGATTATAATTTTAATATTTATGTATATGGCAGGTCTGGAGGGACTCGAACCCCCAACAGCCGGATTTGGAGTCCGGTGCTCTACCAATTAGAGCTACAGACCTTTATTTTCAATCAAAACAAATTATTTT
>MHYY01000027.1 GCA_001830285.1 Planctomycetes bacterium RIFCSPLOWO2_12_38_17
ATTATAAAACTTGGATCGGTAATTCCAATCATAACCGCTTTCCCATTGATTTTGCCTTTTCCAACGATGGCGGCTTCTTTTAAGCCCGTCTTCTCTTGCTCTGCGGCTATTCTCTCCGGATAGGTAACGCGGTCTTTAAAGTTTAATGGGTCGCATGACTGCATATTTGCCCACATTTCCTCGAGACTGTTTTCGTCGAGTAAAAGATTGAGTCTATCCCTGCTGAATATCCTGAAGTGGTAATTACACTCAGGGCAAACACGCATTCTTTCTTCCACATTCTTTTTATATACCAGATTTTTACAGCCGTCACACCGCATCCATAAGCCATCTGGCATGTCTCTCTTTTTTCTAAAGAACACCATAATTATAAGCCCTTAATAGTCTATATACTTTTAATCAGAAAACAAGATATTTTTATAATGTATAAAATAGTTGTTAATTCATACAGGATGTCTTTTTAACCGCTTGTTTTGCAATTTCTTTCAAGGTTTTCACTGCCTTGTAAGGGTCTTCTGTTTTAAAGATTGCGGATGCTGCTGCAATTATATTAGCCCCCTGTTTTACAACCTGCGGGATATTTTCTGGTGTAATGCCTCCATCAATTGCTATTTCTAGTCCATCGGGTGCAAGACTGCGCAATCTCGAGATTTTTGGTAAGACCTCTGGCATAAATTTCTGTCCGTCAAACCCCGGATATACAGACATTATAAGCACTAAATCAAGCGTGCTTAAAAGTTTTTCAATTGATTTAGTTTTTGTGTTTGGGTTTAGAGAAACACCAGCTTTCAAGCCGGCTTTTTTGATTAATGATATAACTTTTTTTGGCTGTTTTGTTGCCTCGATATGAAAGGTTATAAAATCACCTTTTCCTGCAACATCTGCGAATGCTTTTATATAACGTTCAGGGTGCGTAATCATCAGGTGTATATCTAAAGGCACTTTTGTAATTTTTTTAATACCCTTTATGATGAAAGGTCCCATTGTAATATTAGGGACGAAATGGCCATCCATAACGTCAATATGGATTAAATCAATGCCGGCTCTTTCTACTTTCTTAATTTCACTCTCGAACCGCATTGGATTAGCAGCCAGGATTGAGGCAGCAATTTTGATTTTTTGACTCATATATTTAATTTTTTTTATTTGAGAGTGATGCGATTCCTGGGAGTACGCCGCCTTCTAATAATTTAAGGAATGCACCTCCGCCAGTAGAAATGAAGGATACCTCAAACGCCTTTCCTGATTTATGAAATGCCATATCGGTATCACCACCGCCGACTATGGTTAAGGCGTGTGAACTGGTTATAGCATCTACCATTGCATATGTTCCCCGACTGAATGCATCATACTCAAAAGCCCCCATAGGTCCGTTCCATACAATTGTTTTTGCATCTTGAATTGCCTCTGAGAACAGTTTTGTAGTAGCAGGACCGATATCAAGGGCGATCCATTTTTCTGGTATTTCCTGATAAGGAACTAATTTTGTTTCTGCATTGCTTACAAATTTTTCAGCAACGACAAAATCAACCGGCAGGTATAATTTTGTACCATTCCTTTTGGAGATATCCATTAAGTTTTTCACAACACCGAGCATTTTATCTTCAATCACTGACTGTCCCACACCAAATCCCTGTGCCTTAAGGAAAGTGAATGCCATAGCGCCGCCTATTAGGATTTTATCCATTTTTTTGGCAAGATTTTCTATTATTTTTATCTTATCTGATACCTTTGCGCCGCCCAGTAATGCGACAACTGGCCTTATAGGATTGTTGACAGCTTTTTCAAAATAATCCACTTCTTTTTTAAGTAAAAATCCAGCCGCAGAAGTAACGTATTTATCCACACCGATCATTGATGCATGCTCTCTATGACAGTTTCCAAAGGCATCCTGTATGAATACATCGCATAAGCTAGCCAGTTCTTTAGCAAAAGAAGGGTCGTTTTTTTCTTCACCGGGGTAGAATCGTAAATTTTCTAACAAGAGGACGTCGCCATAACGCATTTCATCAATTTGTTTTTTTATATTTGTACCTATACAGTCTTTCGCCATAATTACCTTTGCCCTTTCATGGAGGTAACTTTGCAAACGTAATGCAACGGGTTCGAGGGTGTATTTAGGGTTTGACTTACCATCAGGCCTGCCCAGATGCGAAGCAATAATTACCTTTGCACCTTCGTCTAAGAGATAATTAATAGTTGGCAGGGTTGCCCTTATTCTTGTGTCCTCGGTAATATTCCCGAAATCATCTAAAGGGACATTGTAATCTGTTCTAACCATTACTCTTTTATTTCGTACGTTAATATCTTTTATAAATAGTTTATTATTCATGGCTGAATTTAATATGATTACCTCATTAATAAAATGTGTTTTTAGATAAAATCTTATCGAAACTTTTTGTTAATAATTTCAATGTTAAAGGAGATAATATATACAGCTATAAACTTTTTAAGTGGCAAACGATATATCGTTTTTTAAGAGTTTTAAAAAGATTGATTTATTAAAATTAGTGGCGAGCGATTAATTCAATAAGGTCTATTATACGATTTGAAAAGCCCCACTCGTTATCATACCATGCAATTACCTTTATCATGCGTTTGTCAATTACATATGTCAATTCAGAATCAAAAACGCTCGAATGAGGGTTCCCTATAATATCAGATGATACAATAGGGTCTTCACAATACTGTAATATACCTTTTAGTTCACCTTCAGCAGCCTTTTTCATCGCAGCATTTATAGATTCTATAGTTGCGTCTTTTGATACTACTGCGACAAAATCTGTTACGGAACCATTAGCAACAGGAACGCGCATGGCAAGTCCGTCTAATTTGCCTTTGAGCGAAGGGATTACCTCGCCAATAGCCTTTGCAGCCCCGGTTGTTGTGGGAATGATGTTAATTGCTGCCGCCCTTGCCCTCCTCAAATCTTTGTGTATAAGGTCGCTGATACGCTGGTCGTTGGTGTATGCGTGAATGGTTGTCATTAGCCCTTTTTCTATACCGAAGTTGTCGTGCAGTACCTTAACTAAAGGCGCCAGGCAATTGGTAGTGCATGACGCATTTGAGACAATCTTGTGTTCGGGCTTAAGGTCTTTTGTGTTAACACCTACTACGATAGTTGCATCAATTTTATCTTTTGCAGGTGCTGAAAGTATAACTTTCTTTGCGCCAGCATCAAGGTGTTTTGCGCACTCTGCCCTTGATGTAAAAATACCAGTTGATTCTATTACAATATCTACAGCCATTGATTTCCATGGCAATTTTGAGGGGTCTTTTTCCATTAATAGTTGAATTTCTTCACCATTTACAATCAGTGATTTTTCTTTTGCTTCAACGTTTCCTTGAAGTACGCCGTGAACCGAGTCGTATTTTAATAATACTGCCAGCGATTTTGAATCGGCAAGATCATTTATTGCCAGCACATCAATACCACCGCGTTTTATAATTGCACGAAGTACGTTTCTTCCAATTCTTCCAAATCCGTTAATACCAACTCTGATTGCCATAAGTTTTAGTCCTTATCTGTTACGAAAAAAATTATCTCAGTCAAAATTACAACACGAAAAGAAGAAATATTTTATCAGCCTGACACTTTTTGTCAAGTATTAATAATGTCGTTACTTGTAAAGCTGAGTTATTTGTGTCGTGTAAAATTGTTTTAATACTTTTTAAAAATCTTTCTGGTTCTTTAAATTAAGGCGTTTCAGTAAAAGCAGATTTAAAAGCTTTAGACTGAATTTCTGGGTTATGCATTTGTTTCTTCAGATTTGTTATAATTGTGTACAGTTGAGAAAATTTTTTATAAAGATAATGACACGGTAATTCTAATTTAAATAATTATAAATTATACTTGAAAATCTTTCTACATGTCTTATAATCCTTCTTGTCTTAAATACTGTTTAAAGGCTATGTTATGAAAGATATGATTAGAAGTTTTTTAAATTTAAAAGTTAAAATTATCATGACAAAACGCAATGATTGTTGGTTCAGGCGTCTACAGGGGATGTCTGCCACAATTTTACAATGGTTTGCGCTTGACCTGGAACCTCCGTCGTGCTGCCTGGTTGGGCGTGCTACTAAAGGAGAAAAGCTATTTTACAACTTATTGATACCGGTCTCTCTAAGACGGACGAATGCAGTGATGGTAGTATTGAAGAAAAGTGTAAACAATATGGTTTTAATAGGCTAAAGCTTGAGGATAAAAAACTATTTGATAGATATTTAATTGAAGAAGGTGTAAGTTTATGTGATTATTCTTTTGCAAACAATTTTATATGGAAAGGTTCGATAGAGCTACTATGGAAAATAATTAACAATAATTTCTGCCTCTTTGGAGTGAACTCCAAAGGCATGTGTATGTTACTCCCACCCCTAGGGAAAAACAACATTCAAAGCACCTTGAATGAATGTTTTTCCATCATGCGCGAATTTAATCACTACAATGGTTTTGATTCATATATCAACTACGCTTATGAAGACTTCCTGAATCTTTTTGATGTCAGCGCGTACCGCATTATCGAAGGCTATCCAGATTACATTTACAGAACATCCGACCTCATAAAGCTTGCCGGCAGGAAATATGAAAAGAAAAGGAATGAAATAAATTACTTTAGAAAACATTACAACATCCTTTTAGAACAGTTTTCTCAGAAACATATCGCAGATACATTACTCATGGTTGAACAGTGGAAGAAAGAGAAAGTGCAGGAATCAAATCTTTCGAACCACCATGAATCTCATTATCAATATAGCCTTATTCACGAAGCTGAGGCTTCAAAATGCGCTGTCATTTTTTCTGAGGAAATGGGTTTAAAGGGTGCGATTGTGACTATTAGCGGCAAAATCGAAGGAATAACTTTGGGTGAATGCATTACACCCAATATTGCTTCCGTATTGATAGAAAAGACTAATAACAGATTCCAAGGTATGCCTCAGTTTATTTATCAACAATTTTGCGCGAGTGATTTTTCTAATGTTGAATATGTCAATGCCGGTGAAGATTGGGGTATAGAAGGGCTTCGAAGGGCAAAGATGTCCTATCATCCTTGCATGCTTGCAAAGAAATTTCTTATTTACGAGAAATAAAAGTGTGGTGACTTATGGCTGGGCAAGTCTCTTGGATTTGCCTTCTCTTGAACAGATAGAGAAAGACTGTTTTACTACAGAAGCGTTTCATCGTCGCCTTATAAAGAACTTATTGATGAATCCAAAGTCAATAGTGATAAAGGCAACTTTGCCAACGGGAAAGATAATTGGCAATATCATAGGTGTTACTCAACGTGTGGGAGACGAATCAGTAGGAAGAATATTTTCTCTCTGTGTTCTTGCTGAACATCAAAAAAAGGGGTTCGCTACCAAACTTGTTCGGTTAATTGAAGAAGAATTTGTTTTGCGTGGGGTTAAAAGGATTAAATTGGAAGTGTATGTCAATAATATTACAGCCCAACAGTTTTATAAACGGCTTTGCTACTCGATGTCAACAATCGTTTTACCGGGCTTTTATAGTGACGGTACTGATGCCTTAGTTATGATCAAAGGCCTTCCATAAAATTACACCGATAAATATTACACTCCTTTTTAAAATTTAATTGCATTCAAATATTAATTCTGTGTAAAATCCAGCTTTTTAATATCCTGTCTTTTAAATTTATATACGACAAGCTATGGTTGAATATTTGTTTATCATAACGATACTTTTGTATGCTGTGGGTGCTCTGTTCGCCTTGTGTTTCTTCAAATGGCAAAGAGTTGGGAATTACATTTCACTTATTTGTACAGCTATTGCCTCTTGCTTCAGCATCGCACTATCTGTAACTGTGTTGTTTAACGGCGCTGTAATACGTTTTGATTTCTTAATATATCACGCCATCATAAAATATAATTTTTTATTAGACCCGCTCTCCTCATTTTTTATGCTTGCCATATCTGTTATTGGTCTTATAGCCGCTATCTATTCATTAGGTTACACGAGATTGTATGTAAATAAACGTGATACTCGATTCCTAGGATTTACTTACAACCTCTTTCTCTTGTCCATGCTTTTAGTAGTGACAGCCAATAACGCATTAGTATTTATGATTGTATGGGAGTTCATGACGTTGATCTCATTTTTCTTGGTTATTTTTTAGCATGAAAATGCGGCTAACAGAAAAGCTGGTTTTGTATATCTTGTAATGGCGCATATTAGTGCAGTATTTATCGCCGTAGCTTTTTTCATTATGCATGCCTATGCAAGCTCATTTAGTTTTGATGATTTCAGGCATATTAGTGCACAGGTACCTGAGATATACAAAAATATTGTATTTTTTTTGGTAATTGTCGGCTTTGGCATAAAGGCAGGTATCTTCCCCCTTCATCTTTGGCTTCCTCTGGCACATCCTGCAGCCCCAAGCAATGTCTCGATGATTATGTCAGGCGTGATGATCAAGATGGCTATTTATGGCTTTATACGATTCTATTTCGAATTCCTTACGCCTTGTCCGCCCTGGTGGGGAATTGTCATCCTTCTTATAGGCACAACTTCTACCATCTTGGGCGTGCTTTATGCCCTTATGGAGCATGATATCAAAACATTACTTGCATACCATAGTGTAGAAAATATTGGTATCATCCTTATGGGTATTGGATTATCTATGATTTTTAAGTCTTACAATCTAATGGCCTTATCGTCCCTCGCCATGATAGCAGGCCTTTATCATTTGATTAATCATACAGTATTCAAGTGCCTGCTTTTTGGGTGTGCGGGGAATATCTACTATTCGACCCATACAAAAAATATTGAAGAATTAGGGGGGTTAATAAAGCGGTTGCAGATTACTGCCCCGTTATTTCTTGTGGGTGCCTTATCCATTTCTGCTATTCCACCCCTGAATGGGTTCATGAGTGAATGGCTGATATTCCAGTCCATACTCAATGGCTTTAGTCTGCCATCAGTGTTTTTTAAAATAATAACGGTCATTTGTGGTGCTATTCTTGCCTTAGCAGGGGCGCTGGCTGCAACGTGTTTTATCAAGGCATTTGGGATTTCATTTCTCGCATTGCCACGTTCTGAGCATGCAAAAAGGGCAAAAGAGGTTCCGATTATTATGCTCGTTAGTATGGGGTTTTTAGCCTCATTGTGTGTATTTATGGGTCTTTTCCCAGCAAGGATTATGACAACCATTAATCAGGTAAACACCCATCTTCTGGGCACAAATATCATAAGTGCTATTACAACGTATGATTGGTTGCAAACAAAGGCAATCCATACTAATTTTACGGAGTTATCTCCCAAAAGCGCTACAGTTTTTGGCTTGATACTTTTAGCAATTACATTTGGAGTCTTAACCATATTAAGGCCCGGCTTCAGAAAGAAGATATATGAAACCTGGACATGCGGAATATCGCCAGAACCGAGATTCGGGTATACTGCTACCGCCTTTACAAAACCGTTTAAGGTCATCTTTAGTAATTTATATAGGCCTCGAAGAGAGATTAGCACTACGTATGCTGTCCCTAAATATTTTGTTAAATCTATTACCTATATTGGTGAAATAACGCCTATATTTGAAAAATATTTTTACAATCCTATTTCCAGCTATGTTTTAAATATATCAAATAAGGTAAGGTGGGTGCATACCGGCAGTATTCATGTGTATCTTGCCTATATATTTGTA
>MHYY01000028.1 GCA_001830285.1 Planctomycetes bacterium RIFCSPLOWO2_12_38_17
ATATACCTATAATGCTTATTGACGAGGCAGAACTACCTGAGACACCAAAAAGGACAGATTAATGGATAAAAAAGCGCTTATTGCAATAGTTATTTGCGGGATAATTATGATTTTATATTATCCCTTTATACAACCCTTGTTCTATTCAAAAAGGGATATACAAGTTCAGGAAACAAAAGAAGAAATTACCTCAGAAAAAGAAGCTGATATTAAATCTGAAACACAACCAGAATCTACCACAACTACACAAATTACTCGAGTACAAACTGATATCCCGTTAAAAGAAGTAGTTATTGAAAACGAGCTTTTAAAAACTGTATGGACTAATGAAGGGGCCGCTCTCCAATCTATAGAACTAAAACAGTTCAAGGATGGAGAAAGAAAAAAAGTCCTTGAGCTATTAAAAAATAAAGATACAAAATATCGTCCGCTCGCTATTGAGGGCATCAACCAAAAAACAGATTTTCAAAAACAACACTATAATATCGTAGAACAAAGTAGTAATAAAATTGTTTTTGCTACAAGTCTGGAAGACGGTGTAAATATTATCAAAAAAATTGCCCTGTCGCCCGGTAAATATAATATAAACATGGAGATTACTTTAGAAAATACTACAGATACGGAATTACCGCTTTCATATAATATTATTGCATCATCTATGATTACACATGAAGGCGAAGTTTCTGCGGATATTGCATCGGTAATGGGCCTTGACGTCGGAAACAATAAAATTAAATTAATTCACACAGCGCCAAAGGAATTGCCTTCTAAAAATGAATCCGTGGGCATTATATGGGCAGGTTCTACTAATAAATATTTCTCCACAATCCTGAAACCAGCTTCAACCGACCTTGTTAAACTTATAAACACACAGGCATTCGATCCGCAGGGAAACCTGATAAACGAAAAATCAGAACTGGGCGACTTTATGGTTACTCTGGAAACAAATAAATTCAGTATTCCACCCCATGATACAATCAACCACAGTTATATATATTTCACTGGCCCTAAAAAGGAAGAGATACTTGGGCAATACGAAACAATGGATGCGCTTCTTAGTTATGGCTGGTTAACGTCCATAAGCAAAGCACTCTTATATTTTCTAAATATTGTTTACAAAGCAGTCCCCAACTACGGTGTCTCTATCATCATTTTAACAATCATTATCAAAGCTATGCTGTTCCCGCTTACAAGGAAAAGCCAGATGTCTATGTTCAGAATGCAACAACTGCAGCCAATGATTAGCCAACTAAAGGAAAAATACAAGCACGATAAACAAAGACAGGGTAAAGAACAGGTGCAATTATTTAAGAAATATAGAGTAAATCCCATGAGTGGTTGTTTACCAATGCTCTTACAGCTCCCCGTTTTTATTGCGCTCTTTCGTACACTGCAGCTTTCCTTTGAAATGAGACAAGCGCCATTTACACTTTGGATAAACGACCTGTCCAGACCTGACACCCTACTATATTTGACATTCAGTATCCCTTTTATCGGAAACGCTCTTAATATACTACCTTTGATAATGACTGGTGCTTCTTTCGCTCAAATGAAGATTATGCCAAAAGCACCAGCAACAGACTCACAGGCACGGACGCAACAAAAAATGATGTCTTTTATGCCGTTTATGTTCGCATTTATACTGTACCACATGCCGTCAGGACTTACTATTTACTGGACAACAAGCACCATCCTCAGCATTATTGAAAGCATCCTGATCCGAAAATCTACAAAGAAGATAAAATTTTAACATATTATAACTTTTCCCCCATGTCTATAGAAACTCAGGACACGATAGCCGCAATTTCCACACCATCGGGAAGGTCATTTAGTGCAATTATTAAAATTAGCGGCACCGAAGCTATTCAATGCATTAAAAATAGTTTTGTGCCTAATAGTCATATTGATTTAGAAAATATGCCTACCTATACCTCCGTGCAGGGATACATAAACGTTTTGGAAGAACAGATTAATATCCCTGTGCTTTTGTATATCATGAGACAACCATATTCGTATACAAAAGAAGACGTCGTGGAAATTCATACCATTGGTTCACCCTGGATTTTAGAAATGCTACTAAACTCCATTCTTTCAAAAAAAACTAACACAAAACGAAATATTCGTATTTCGCAACCCGGTGAATTCACAAAACGCGCCTTCCTGCATGGCAGAATAGACCTTACCCAGGCAGAATCCACAATGCGCATCATCCGTGCACAAACAGATAGTGAATTAAAATCTGCAATCATGCAACTAACAGGAAGCATATCCAAACAAATAAAATACGTTCAGGACGAAGCTGTTTCTCTGTGCGCTCATATTGAAGCAGCGATTGACTTCTCAGATCAAGATATCGAATTAATTTCCATTGTAGAAATTACAAACAGATTGGAAACAATTAAAAGAACCATTTCCGACCTCCTCGCCCAATCCGAAACAAGTAAGGTTTACACAGATGGAATTAACACTATTCTATACGGTAAACCAAACGTTGGCAAATCAAGCCTGATAAATGCATTACTTGAGAAAAAAAGGGCTGTTGTAAGCGAGATACCGGGAACGACACGCGATATCATTGCAGACACACTCGACGTATCAGGTGTCCGCTTTAAATTGATTGACACTGCAGGAATAGACGAAACAGAAGATATTGTTTCGTCTCTGGCAATGGAAAGAACAAAGGACACTTTAAAATCAGCGCATGTCATAGTGATTGTATTTGATGATAACACAAGCATAAACGAGCAACTAAGAGAAATAAAATTAGAGAATATAACCGGCAGCATAATTGTAGTGATTAATAAATGTGACTTACAAAAAAATGATCTTCCGGTTGAATTACCGGTAGAATTAAGAAAATATCCAGTTGTGCGCACATCTACAACCACAGGCGAAGGGTTGGAAAAACTTAAAAAAATATTATTGGAAACAGTGTTGGGAGGTCAGGTAAATATATATGGAAGTCCTTCAACTTTTAATACACGTCAAAAAGAGGCGCTCTTGCGCTCCCTCCAATCAATTTTACAAACCATTGAATCTGCAAAAAATGATGAAAGCTATGAATTTATAGCGCTGAACCTGCGTACAGCTATTGATACGCTTGGAGAAGTTGTTGGAGAGATCACAACCGAAAATATTTTAGATAAGATATTTTCTGGGTTTTGCATCGGTAAGTAAAATGGCCAAGAGACCCTCCTGGGATGAATATTTTTTAAGCATTACAAAGGAAGTTGCCAAACGTTCAACATGTTTGCGCAGACAAGTGGGCGCTATCCTTGTAATGGATAAACATATCCTGACGACGGGCTATAACGGCGCCCCCAGCGGACTTCAACACTGTTTAGACATAGGCTGTTTAAGAGAACAATTAAAGGTACCTCCGGGGGAACGGCATGAACTCTGTCGAGGGCTTCACGCAGAGATGAATGCCCTGCTTCAGGCGTCACGCTACGGTATTAAAATCTCTGGCGCAACCCTTTACACTACCACTTACCCATGTTCGTTATGCGCAAAAATGCTGGTAAATGCAGGCATTCAGCGTATTGTTACTATCACAGATTATCCAGACCCGCTTGCAAAAGATATACTCTCAATGGCAAAAATTAATGTTGAAATCTTTGAACAGAAAGACATAAAAAACGAATAATTCAAGTTTATTAATATCCACAAATACAATACAAAAAAACACCCTAACCAAGAATTGAATCAAGATACCATCCATTAATTAATAATATTTATATATATATATTTATTTATTATTGACTATATATATCTTGTATGTTATATATTCAACCTAACAATATATGGGATACTATTGAACTTATTCAAATCAGAAAATTCCTATAAAACTCATGCAATGTCTGTTTTGTAAAGTTGATAATGACAAGGTTGTCAATTCACGCACATCGGTAGACGGCTTAAGTATAAAACGCCGCCGTGAGTGCCTGAGTTGTGGTAGAAGATACACCACATATGAGCGAATCGAAGAAAACCCCCTGCGCGTGGTGAAAAAAGATGGAACAAGAGAGGCATTTGACCGTAAAAAGATTTTAAATGGATTTTTGAAGGCGTGCGAGAAGAGACCGGTTTCTACAGATACGCTGGAAAATATTGTAAATGAAATCGAACGTGAGATTTACAGCAAGTTTGATCGCGAAGTGACATCGAGTTTTATAGGGTCTCTGGTGATGCAAAAATTGAGAATTCTGGATATGGTTGCTTACGTGCGCTTTGCATCGGTGTACAGAGAATTTAAAGACATTTCTGAATTTATTGATGAACTCAAACCGTTAATGACAAGTGTAAAAAAGGATAAAAAGGGTGGGAGTCTCAACTCTCGTAATATATCTCTTCAACATTAGACCGGAGGGGAAAGGGGCATGAACACAACAGCCACGATAGAGTATGTGTTAAAACGTGATGGAAGAAAAGCACCTTTTAATGAGAAAAAGATTGCGGATGCTATCTTCAGGGCTGCACAGGCAGTCGGAGGCGAAGATCGCGCCCTAGCAGAAGAACTGGCAGATGTGGTTGCCATGTTTCTGGAAAAGAAATACTCCGGCAAGACTCCCGGAATTGAAGACGTACAGGATATTGTTGAAAAGATACTTATTGAGACAGGACATGCCAAAACCGCTAAAGCTTATATACTTTATCGTGATAAAAGGACAAGAATTCGAGAATCCCTTCTCGTAAGGAAACAAACAAAACAAAAGGCAGATACAACAGATGTTTCTCTGCTTGTAAACACAGAAACAAAAGATGAAGTATACCCATGGGACAAACGGAAGATTGCAACAGCCATGGAGAAAGAAGCAGACATTCCCGAAGAGATAGCATCCGAGATAGCCAATGTCGTCGAACACAGGGTATTTGCCTCCGGATTAACCCGCATTTCAACAACATTAATCAGGGAACTGGTAGACAATGAACTTTTCGAAAGAGGGCTTAATAAAAAGCTTGAAAAACAAACCGTAATAGGAATGCCTAAATATGACCTCGAAGAATTGATATTATCGAAAAATAAGGAAAACAGCAACATTGCTACTAATAACCCCGAGGCGATTAATCTTGCAATTGCTGAAAACACATTAAAACAATTTGCCCTGCAGGAAGTATTCTCAAAAGATGTTGCCAATGCACACTTAAATGGAATATTACACTTACACGATCTTGGATATCCAACCCGTGTATATTGCTCTTCCCATTCACTTGAATACCTGAAAAAGTATGGATTATCACTTCAGAACCTTGATACAGAATCAGCACCCGCTAAACATGCGCGCACCCTTACAGGTCATCTGAATACATTCCTTGCATCCATGCAGGCTTACTATGCCGGCGCCCTAGGTGTGGGATACATTAATATTATGTATGCCCCGTATATTGAAGGAATGAGTTACAAGGAAATGAAACAGGAAGCGCAGCATCTTATCTTCAGTTGCTCGCAAAGCGCCTTTTCACGCGGAGGGCAGACTTTATTTCTCGATTTCAACATCCACACAGGCGTTCCAAAATATCTGAGAAATATTCCGGCTATCGGTCCCAGCGGCAAACCAACAGGAAAGACATATGGAGATTATGCCGATACAGCCAGACAATTTACCCTTGCCATGTTAGACGTTTGGCGTGAAGGAGATTGCTACGGACATCCATTTGCATTTCCAAAATGTGATTTCCATATTAACGAGGATACACTTAACGATCCAAAACAATATGAACTTCTTGAATATGCATGTCAAATTGCCAGCGAGAATGGCGTACCATACTTCATATTTGATAGAGATGAAATTACACTTTCGGCTTGTTGCCGACTGCGCACTACAATTACTGATAATTACATGATTCAACATCCTGAAAGTATGCGTTTCTGCGGATTCCAGAATATTACTATTAACCTCCCGCAGGCTGCATACAGGGCTGGGAGAGGAAACTGGGATGCACTACTCAAAGAAATTGATAAAGCAATTGAAATTGCAGTAAAAGCACATCTTCAGAAGAAACTGTTTGTCGGAAAACTTATGTCAAGTCCAGAAATGCCGCTCTGGGAAATTGGCAAAAAGGCAAAAGATGGCCGCCCCTATGCAGACTTGGAAACTTCTACGTATATTGTAGGCATATTAGGATTAAATGAATGCCTGCAATTTATGACGGGTCGTGAACTGCACGAAGGTGAAGATATGATAAGAGAGGGGCTGCGGATTATAGCTCACATGTATATGCGCGTCAAAGAGGCTGGAAAGAAATACAATTTAAAATTCTCTCTCGAAGAATCCCCAGCTGAAAGCGCCAGCAGAAGACTTGCAAAGGTTGATGTCCGAAACTATCCAGAAGCCGCTGAAATAGTCAAAGGGAATATAGAAAAAGATGAGTTCTACTACACCAACAGTGTACATTTACGTCCGGATGCCCCTGTGGATATGATAACAAGGATATTTCTCCAGAGCAAGTTCCATACAATGATAGAATCAGGCGCTATTATCCATGCATTCGTAGGAGAAGAAAGGCCTCCCGCATCAAGTATTCTGAACCTTGTAAAAAAGACCTTTAAAAACACGCAGGCTGCCCAACTTACAATCTCTCCGGAATTTACTATCTGCAGCGATTGTAAAAAGGTTACGCAAAAGCTTACAGACATATGTAAATACTGCGGTTCAAGAAATGTATATGGTATTACGAGGATTGTTGGCTATTACAGCCGCATCAACAATTGGAACAAATCAAAAATAGGCGAACTTGCAGACAGACACAAAGGCAATTACAGCTTAAAAGATTTATTGCCAAAAAAGGTGAATGTAAGCGCAGAACCGTGCGCATCAAAATGTTAAAATCCGGTTTAAGCGCTATTCACCAATTGAATCAAAGAATTTTCATTGATCATATTACGGATTTTGTTTGTTAATTTATAAGGTGCAATTTAAAATTTAATCAATGGTACCGATAAAAGGTTTTATAGAAAATAGTCTTATTGAATGGGAAGGGAAGATTGCTTCCATAATCTTCCTGCCAATCTGTAATTTCCGTTGCCCTTACTGCCATGCCCCGCACCTGGTTCAAACACACAACGAACTCGAGTCCATTCCTGTAGATGTTATAATTAATAAGATAAGACAAAACATTGACTGGTTGGATGGTGTGGTAGTTACAGGCGGGGAACCAACATCACACAGGAATCTGGATGCACTACTTAAGTTACTAAAAGACACTGGCATCGGCGTACGATTGGATACAAATGGAACAAATCCGGAGATATTACAACATCTGATTACCAGAAATCTTGTAGATTGTATAGCAATGGATATTAAAGCGCCTTTGTTAAAAGAAAAATACGAACAAATTTCTGGCGTATCTTGCAACATAGAAGAAATCAAAGAAAGTATTCGTATTATTATGGGAAGTGGTATTGAATATGAATTTCGTACGACTGTGTGTCCCACCCAATTAGACGGAAACGATATTGAAGATATTGCAAGATCAATAAAGGGTGCAAAGCGATATATAATTCAATCTTTCAAACCAAACCATTGTCTGGATACGAGGATGTTAGATATAAAACCGTACCCTGATGAAAAGCTCAAATATTTTGCATTTACCGCTGGCAGGTATGTCGAGTATTGTTGTGTACGTGGTGAATCAAAAAATAACATAGGAAGGGATTGGTAACTTATTATGCAGTTTGGTCCTCATATTGAAAAACTCTGAAAGGGGGTGATTGTATATGGCAGTCAAGAAAGGTGGAATGTCATCTGGAAAATCTAAGGTAACAAAAAAAGGGGGAACTAAAAAGAAAGGTTGTAAATAAAATATTATGCGTATAAATTTTTCTAAATAATTTTTGTATTTATCTTAAGATTTGTATAAAGACATAAATATAAAAAACCTATTAAGAGCGTTTGTATTCATTTATTTAAGGACCAAATGTGTTTATGGGATAGGGGCGTTTCGACTAAATCGAAATGCCCCTATTTCATATTAAATATCTTTAACATAAAAACAATATCATGAAACTAAAAAAATTAGAATTGTTTGGATTTAAGTCTTTTGCCGATAAGACTGAAATTGTATTTGAAGATGGAATTACCATCATTGTAGGGCCTAACGGGTGCGGAAAAAGCAATGTCATTGATGCAGTCAAGTGGGTGCTAGGGGAGCAAAGTGTAAAATCACTGAGAGGCAATGAAATGGCAGACGTAATTTTCAGCGGGACGGAATCACGGCCATCCCTTGGCTATGCTGAGGTGTCTCTAACTATATTAAATGACAGGGGATTACTTCCACTCGAATACTCTGAAGTGTGTATAACCCGCCGTCTATATTCCTCTGGTGAATCGGAATATCTTATAAACAAGCAAATTAGTCGTTTGAAGGACATTCGCGACCTATTCCTTGACACAGGCTTCGGCGCAGACGCACATTCTGTAATTGAGCAGGATAATGTAGAGGCACTGTTACAGGCAACCGCTCACGAAAGACGATTCTTGTTTGAGGAGGTCGCTGGTATCAGTAAGTTTAAAGTAAGAAAAAAAGTTGCCCTCAGTAAGCTTGAGCATGTTGAACAGAATTTGCTAAGAGTTAATGATATTATCGAAGAACTGCAAAAACAACTCCGCTCAATAAAACTTCAAGCCTCAAAAGCAAGGAAATACCAGGAATATACTGAACAGTTAAAAAAATTAAAAGTCGGTATCTCATTAAAGAATTATCGTGAACTCAAAGACAAAAAGAATGAGGCATCGGAAAACATAAGTCAAATCGAAACTCAAAGCCAGAAGATGTCTACAAATATAAATGACCTTGAAATACATATAAATGAAGTTGAGAATTCAATAAAACAGTTACAACAGCAATTGTCACAATTGCAAACTGAATTAATAAATATCGAGTCACAAATATCAAATAATCATGATAAGATAAAATATAATCACGAACGCATTAAAGAATTGGAAAATCAATATCTGAAATACACTGAACAACAGAAAATCCTGGAAAATAAAATATGCGAAATGAGCGAAAAGATTTCGGAAACAAAAAATTTACTTAATGCAGTAGAACAAGAGATATCGAAGTTTCTTGATATTCAGAAGACAAAAGAAACAGAACTAAAACAAGTGAGTCTCGAGTGTGATTTGTTATACCAAAGTATAGATGAAAAAAAATCAGAAGTCATAAATATCCTTCAGAAAGAATCCAGTCTTCAAAATGAAGTAGGTAGTTTGAATACGGAAAACGATGCCCTGAAATCAAGGGAGTTGCGCCTCTCAAAGAGACAAGAGGAGATTGACTCATTTGTAAATATGCTAACTACCAAACACGCGGAAATTACAAATGAAAAGAAAGCACTAAATGAAGAATTTGGTTGTTTAAATCAGAAATTATCCTCAACGAAAGAACGTACTCAAGAGCTTGTAAACACAATACAATCACTAGATGAACAATTCAACCAACAGAAACAATTACAGGTCAGTAAAACTTCCAGATATGAAATTCTGATGGACTACGAAATGCGAGCAGAGGGTATAGATACTGGTGCAGTGTCAGTCCTTGATGAATCCAAAAAAGAACATACAGAAATAAAAGGCATACGTGGCATGATTGCCGATCTCCTAAAAGTAGACTTAACATATGCACCGGCTATTGAAACTGCCTTAGGAGAAAAAGCACAAGGTATAATTACAAATACAACAGAAGACGCAGTTAGAGCCTTAATATATTTACAAGCAAACCAAAAAGGACGAGCAATCTTCTTACCTTTAGACAGAACAAATGGGCAATTTACTATCTCTGAAGAATTATTACAAAAACCTGATGTTATAGGCATTGCCAGTAAACTAATAAACATCCCCGATGATGTTTGTAAAGCGATTAATGGTCTATTAAACAATACAATTATCGTAAAAGACCTTACCTCAGCGCTGGCATTAAGCAGGAATACCCACAATATCCGCTATGTTACACTTGACGGTGAATTATTGGAATCGGCTGGTACAATCAGCGGGGGTAAAAAGCATGGACAGGTAGGAATCATATCAAGAAAAAGCGAACTTGTTAAACTCGAGCAGGAATTAACTCAAATTAACCAAACAATAGAACAACTAAAACAGAATAAAGATATTTTAATCGAAGAGCTAAAAGCACTAGAAACGGGAACAACGCAACTGACAAAGAGAGTAGAAGAAATAAATATTCTTAAAATTTCTAAAGATAGCGAAATTATACAGCACGAGAAAAAGCGAGATGAACTTATGTCGGAAAAAAATATTAACGAAGGTGAGTTGGAAGAAATTGACATAGAAGAAAAAAACACCCTTGAGCGCGAGTGTATTTTGCAAGATGAAACGAAAAAGCTAAACCATCATCGTGAGGAGCTGGAACAACAAATTGAAGATGCCGCTACTCTGGTAAAGGAAAAAGCATTTTCTAAAAAAGTCACACAGGATGAAGTAACAACCCTTAAAGTTAATCTGGCACAAAAGCGAGAGAAGAAAGATGGATTAAATAATATATTTAACGAACTATCTACAGCACATAAAGATGCTCAGGAACAGATTAAAAGTATTGCTAGCGAACGCCAAGACTGTCAGCAAAAAAAATTAGAAGTTGTAGAAGACATCAGAAATCTTGAAATTCAGATAAACGAGCTTCAAAATAAAAAGACCTTACTGGAAGAATCTATAAACTCGACAAAAACAGAACAAAACACCCTCAATCTTAAAGTTACTGATTTAAAAACACATCTGGAAGAAAAATACGCAGAACTCAGACAAGTAGAACAAAAATCACAGGAATTAAAACTTAAAGAGAACGAGTATCAAATACGAATTTCAAATTTAGAAGACCGTATTAGAGAAGACTATCATCTCGAATTATCAGCAATTAACACCGAGACAGAGGAAATTAATCTGGAATTGAGCACTTTACAAGCAGAAAAATCTGATGAACCCCAACCCACAATTGATTTCTGGGAAGCAGTCTCCAAAGAAATAGAAGAATTACAGGGGAAAATTGAAAGACTGGGTAATGTAAACCTTGATGCAATCAAAGAACAGGGAGAGTTAGAATCACGTGAGTCCTTTCTTATAAACCAGAAGGAAGACTTGGGAAAAGCACAGGATGCCTTGCAAAATCTTATCAAGAGAATTAATAGCACCAGCCGAGAATTATTTGAAAAGGCTTTTAATGATATACGTCAGAATTTTCAAATAATGTTCAGAAAATTATTTGGCGGAGGTAAAGTGGATCTCATTATGGAAGAAAACGTGGACATACTTGAAGCTGGCATCGAAATAGTTGCACAGCCTCCCAATAAAGACCTCCGTTCTATTACACTTCTTTCTGGGGGAGAAAAAGTAATGACCACAGTCGCATTACTCTTTGCTGCATTCCAGGCAAAACCAAGTCCATTTTGCATACTGGACGAGGTAGATGCGGCACTGGATGAAAGTAACATTAATAGATTTATTCATGTTGTAAAAGAATTTATCCATAATACGCAGTTCCTAATAATTACACACAACAAAGTAACCATGGGTATCGCTAACGTATTGTATGGAATCACCATGCAAGAACCCGGCGTATCCAAGAGAGTGGTCGTTAAATTTGAGGAGATTGAACGGAAGGTCGCTTGATTAATTTACAAAAGTTATAGAAACAAAAATATTCCCAGGCAAAAGGGCCGAATCCCAGGAATCCTGCCACAGGCATCTCAAA
>MHYY01000029.1:0-514 GCA_001830285.1 Planctomycetes bacterium RIFCSPLOWO2_12_38_17
ACATCCCGGAAATAGATTTGAGCATTTGCTCGAAATCATAGAGGAGTTTCAATATACCCTGACACTGTTCCACTGGTTGATAGGGATGCAATTTTATGAAACCTTCCAGTCGTGAGACATCTTCATTTATCTTAGGATTGTATTTCATGGTGCAGGAGCCTAATGGATAAAAATTCGTGTCAACACAGAAGTTCATCTGCGATATTCGTGTGAAATGCCGTACGACGTCAATTTCAGAGACCTCTGGTAATTTTGCCTCCTGTTTTCTCAGCATTTTTGCTGGGAGAAGGTCTTGTATAGATTTTTCCGGCACATCGCAGTCAGGGAGGGTAAAACACCGCCTGCCAGGGGACGATTTTTCAAATATAAGTGGTTCCGTCGGGTTCATGGTTAATTTGTTCTATTTTTTACACAGTGATGGTAATTTAATGTTAAGGAATTTCAAACAAACTAGAGAAAAGATTTTTCATGGAGTCTACCCTGAGCATAAAAAAGAGATGCTTCGCTTGCGCTC
>MHYY01000029.1:524-3564 GCA_001830285.1 Planctomycetes bacterium RIFCSPLOWO2_12_38_17
TGCTTCGCTTGCGCTCAGCATGACAAAGGCGAAGGGTTCTGCATGACAGCTTGTCATTTCTTCACTTTGTTCAGGGTGGCGTCCGAGCGTAACAAAGAATCTAATTTAAAATTACATATTCTCTTTGCAAGGCTATATTATTATCCTTTAAAATGTTAACAATTCAATTTATTTTTTTTACAAATGTCTTGGAAGAGGTGTTGTTGCTTTTGATACTGTTTTATTAATTACTATTCTTTTTTTTAACACTCAGATTGCAAATTTCTCGAAATCTCTTGAGCCTTGTATCTTTCCCAAGCCGGAATTGCAGTGGATGGTTACTCCTGCGGCAAACGGTAATGAACTCACACCATGAACATTTCTGAGTATCCTCGTCCAGTGAAACGGGGAAAATGCCGTCACGTATATATTGCAAGAATTCCCTTAACGTTTCCAGGCATTGACCTTTAATCTCCTCCCAATCTTTTCCTTTTATTGATTTCTCCTCTAATTCATCGTGTGTAAGATAGACAAGGGATGCCTTTTCAAGATTTATATCCTTGTCGGTCAGGCGTCCCTTCTTTAATTCTTCTCTCAGGAAGTGTTCAGCCATTATGATATAGAACGGAAGTTGAAGCTTCTTGCCGCGAATTGCAGACTTCAGTGGATTATCGTTGGAAAACTTTCCAGATTTGTAATCAATCACTCGAAAGTCAACCTTATCCTTTGAAATTTTTAAGTCTATACGGTCAATCTTTCCACCAAACTTTATCTTTTGACAACCTGGGAATTCCAAGGATTCTGAAAAATATTTTATTATGTTATCGTGAAGACCAAGTTTTACCGTTTGTTCAATGTAGGATGGGATGTAACCCATTTGTTTAATCTGTTCAATGTCCCATTGCACGAATCTTTTTAAGAAGGTTAACACCTCATCTTTTTTAACTTCCCACAAGACAGGATAGGGAATGGGCAGCTCGCTTTCTATTCTTTCAAAGTGTTTTTTAGTTATATCTTGTAAAAGCTCCAGGGGATTTATTTCTTTTGTCTTTGTTTCATTAAAATATCTTTTCTCTATTAAACTGTTATAGAGGTCACTTAAAATATTGTGGTAGAGGGTGCCAAGATCAATTGCTGGTATTAATTCGATCGTTTCGGGTTCCTCAAATATTTCAAGTTCCAGGACTTTCTCAAGGAAGTATTTAAAAGGACATAATCCAAAGGTCTCCATGTTTGTGGGGCTGAAACTTTGATGTATCTTCTCATTCCACCATTCGGACATATCGCCAACAATTCCATCGTGTGCTGTTAGACAGGTCTTGTAGTCTTCAACGTTATCCGATGTAGTTTTCAGACGATTGAATAGATGCGTGTCTTTTCCAAATGTTTTTAAGAAAGGTACAAATTCAATGTGTTCAAGTGCTAGTCTGATACCAATTTCCCTAAGGGTTAGCAGTGGAATTTCTTTGTTATGTAATTTTTCTTTGATACTGCGTGAGACATAAATTTCGAATGCGGATTTATCCGTTAAGCTGGCATTTTTTTTATTTGCGGCTTTGATGTTTTGTAAAATATCCATAAGATAGTGGGAAGGAATTCTTGGTTTTCCCGCTTCATCTGAACGTTCGTAGAGGAGATAGAGTCGTTCCCTTGCGGCATTCAGCAGGAAATAGAAGAGTAAGCGTTCTTCTTCGTATCCTTTTAGTTTCTCCGGGATATAATTACCAAGCACTTCGCAAAGTTTACGACGGGTGTGGTCTCTCAGAAAAGGTTCTTCAGAGATGGCGCGCGGGAATACCTTTTCGTTAAGTCCAAGTATGAATAAAGCACGAAATTGAATGCCACGTGCGGACATTGCGTCGAGTACCTTTACTCCCTTGCAATTTTCATAGCCTAGAGGTAAAGCTTCATGCCGGCATGCATCAATGAAAGTATCTATAAACTGGTCCTGGGTTACCTCTTCACTCAGACAATCAATAGTGTGTAAAAAATGTAATAATCCGAAGATTTTATCCAGGATTAACTGCACTCTGTTTTGTTCATCTGAATTAATACCTTCGGAAGGCAAAGAAATGTAATTCCTTATAAGTTGTTCTACTCTTTCGCTCATAACTGACCATGATGCCTTTTCTGGGATGGATGAGAGGTCGTTTGATAATTTACTCAAAATATTTTCAAGGAATTCAATTTGTATTGCTGGAATGCGAATGTAGCCGTTTGCTTCATCTGCGACTTCGGAGTAGCCTGAATTAATTTTGTTATCAGGTTTGTTAAATTCTGACAATTTTGATTTTGCCTGTTTTAGCCTGGATAGCCAACAATTAATATCGCCGCGAATATACAGTTTTCTGCTCAAGAGGTCCCATTGGTCTGGGCGTGGAATGGTTCCTTTATGACCGGCTGCCGGGATCTTAAAGTAAGGCGAGCGGAGCAAGTCAATAACTACAGGACGATAGTAGTTTTCGCGCTTTAGCAGAAGTAATTGTTGAATGGCTTTCACAAGCGGATACTTTTCTATGGGTTCCTGTACACTGGTTATAAACGGAATATGATGTTCCTTAAATATTTTGTTTATGGCTTCAGTGTATGGTTCGAGTGTCCTTGCGACTACACCGATTTCTTCCATCTTACAACCTTCGTCTGCCAGTTTAAGTATCTCCTTGGCAACAGTCCATAATTCATCTTTTTTACCTGATACATTTATTGTTTTTATGATTGATTTTTTCTGGTTTATCAGCTTTTCAAGGGAAGGATTTATGTTGTCAGTATGTTCTTTTAATTCGGATATCAATAAACATGAAAATCCTTGTAAATTATCTTCGGGCAATTCTTCTATGCTATGTGCAAATCTTAACACAAACGATTCGAAGAAATTCTTTACGTAGGTGAATGCATTATGTTTTTTCTGATAAGGAAGAAACAATGTGGTTGGAAAAAATCTGAAAATCTCTCCCCAGAAATCCTGTTCAATGCCTGTGAGGTCGTAGAAACCATATGCTAAAATATGTGTGAAGGATTTCAAAAATTTGGAATCTTTTGCGCTAGCAGCGGCAAACCGATA
>MHYY01000029.1:3572-4427 GCA_001830285.1 Planctomycetes bacterium RIFCSPLOWO2_12_38_17
TTTTGCGCTAGCAGCGGCAAACCGATATACGTCTGAGTCATAAGATATGTTCATGGCATTTAGTCGCTGGATAAATATATCGTAAAGGTGTGCTATGTTATAGAGTTTCTGGAGTTCTTCGCCATCAATAAGCCCTTCTTTGATGACTGCCTTTAGGTCAGTAGCGCAGATATTGGCATCCATAAGGTCCTGCATAACATTAAAAAGGTATTTTGAGTGTGTAGGCATTGATAACATATTTTTAAAAAGAGCGGTATTGATAGTTGTTTGTTGCTTTAATAGTTCTTGTACAATACATTCATATACAAACGATTGTTTAACAACTCTACCGATATCTATGCCGGACCATCTGCATATTTCGTTTGCTAATGCGTAAAAATTCTTCATAAAGTGAATATTAATACAAGCAGTGGTTTCCTGTGAAACGCGCTCCTGGAGTCTGCTCCACATCCAATTTGTTGGTGATACAACAAGAAGCGGCGTTAAAGGGTCGTCTTTTTTGAATGACTTGATAGTCTCTATTAGCGAGTTTTCAAGTGAAGGATGGTATTGTCCAGTTTTAACGGATAGCATTTCTGTTATTGAATAATAAATTTATCTGGTTAATAATAAATCATATTTTTTAACGTAATATTTTTAATTATATAATGGTAGTTCCAATTTGTTTAACAATATCTTTTAATTTTTTAATGTAATATCAAGATTCGAAATACTAATAGAGAATTTTATTTGATATTTATTATAATCATATTTGAGAACGCAGTAAATTATTTTTAATTACTTTTGATTTGGGGTATATCGAAAATGAAATTCTGGGAAGAAAGCGGCAGAATAAAGATTGCAGCGCCCGCAAAG
>MHYY01000029.1:4436-11985 GCA_001830285.1 Planctomycetes bacterium RIFCSPLOWO2_12_38_17
GCAAAGATTAATTTATTTCTTGAGATATTAGGCAAGCGACAGGATGGTTATCACGAGATAGAAACTGTTATGCAGGAGGTAAGTTTATTTGATTATATTTATTTGGAATATAGAGATGAGGGTGTAGAGTTTACTTGTTCAAGACCAGGACTTGCAACAGGAGAGGATAATCTTGTCTTAAAGGCTGTACGTTTAATACAAAAAGAATCAAATACTAAAAAGGGGGTAAAGATACACTTAGATAAACGAATACCAGTTGGCGCTGGACTGGGCGGTGGGAGTAGTGATGCAGTAGCAACGCTTGCCGGGTTGAATAAGTTGTGGCAAATTGGATTTAATGAAAAACAATTGGTAACACTGGCAGGCAAGCTGGGTTCCGACACTCCTTTTTTTGTTTATGGGAAGACTGCTATATGTAGAGGAAGAGGTGAAATTATTACACCATACCCAATAGACTTAAGATATTATTTCATAATAATTTATCCCAGATTTGAGGTAGGTACTGCAACAGTCTATAAAAATTTTAAAATTAGCTTGACAAAAAATTTGAAAGATGTTAGCTTCTTTTTGAAAGCATTATCCTCTGGAAGTCCTGAAAAATTAGGGTCTTCCTTACACAATCATTTAGAAGAAGTTGTTTTTAGACTTTATCCAGAATTAGGCAGAACCAGGGATATTTTAAAGTCGTTCGATTTTTGTAACGTACTTTTATCTGGAAGTGGTTCATCGTTATATGGTTTATGTAAGGGGGAAAACAGTATAAAGGAAATTGAACAGAAAATAAGATCGCTTAATGTTGGTGATGTATTTGTTGTGACCAATGATTTTTAGGACATTGTTATGAGAACAGGAAGGGGGAAACTGTGAATATTACTGAAGTGAGGGTAAAGTTAACAGAAGCTAAGAAGAACAGGTTACAAGCATTTTGTAGCATTACGATTGATAACGATTTTGTAGTAAGAGATTTAAAAGTCATTGAGGGACACAAAGGGCCGTTTGTAGCAATGCCCAGTCGCAAACTCACTGACAGATGTCCAAAGTGCGGTGGAAAAAATCATATAATGGCAAAGTATTGTAATGATTGCGGATGTAAACTTGAGGAAAGGCGTGCTTCCAGGGGTACCGGTAGATTAAAATTACACGCAGACACAGCGCATCCAATAAATTCAAGGTGCAGAGAAGAAATTCAGGAAAAGGTCCTTGCATCTTATAAGGAAGAACTTGAAAAATCAAAACAGCCTGGCTACAAACCTCCAAAATACGAAGACCTTGATGACTTAGATTACGAGCAGAATGAGGACCTTAATGATGATTTAGTAAGGGAAAAAGAAGGTAAAAAGGAGGAAAGATTATTCTAGTTTTACAAGATAATTCAATTAATAATCGAGTTAAGTTTTAGTTTATTATTCTTAATTCTGCGAAGGGTTTGAGACCCTGAACCTGATTCAGGGTCTTATATTCTTAGTTTTTATAGACGGGGATAGTTAAAGAATAGTAAACTGTATAAAAGCTTTTTAATATTTTACTTAATTATACCATTCAACTTTTAACATGCCTTGTTTTAATTTAGGTTTTCTTCGTTCGTTCAGACATGTGGCTCGCCAGTAAAAGCATATCTTGAAAAGGTTATTACGTTTTAATTTTGATTGTATTTATAGTTTTTTACATTAAAAATTTCTTTTACATAATATGATTAAAACAGGTTCACAAATCCTTGTTGATGCATTAATAAGGGAAGGCGTGGTGTATGTTTTCGGAATCCCAGGCGGTGCTGTTCTGCCTTTATTTGATGCACTATACGAATCACCAATAAAGTTCATTTTAACGCGGCATGAACAGGGCGCTGGTCATGCCGCCGATGGATATGCTAGGGCAACGGGGAAGGTTGGTGTCTGTGTTGTTACATCAGGGCCTGGAGCTACAAATTTGACTACTGCAATTGCAACTGCCTACATGGATTCAATCCCAATGGTGGCTATAACCGGCCAGGTTAAAACATTTATGATTGGAAATGACGCATTTCAGGAAGCTGATATTATTGGTATTACACGGCCAGTAACGAAACATAGTTATCTGGTGAGGGATGTTAAGGAGTTGGCACGGACGGTAAAAGAAGCATTTTATATAGCAAACACAGGAAGGCGAGGCCCTGTATTAATTGACCTGCCAGTAGACGTCACGATGGACAAATGTGAGGACATAATACCGACTGAGGTAGATTTACCCGGATACAAGCCAACTTATGAGGGTAATATCAGACAAATAAAGAATGCAGCCGATGTGATTAATAGTTCAAGGCAAACCGTTGTTTACACTGGCGGAGGTATTATAGCCTCAGATAGCGCACAAGAGTTACTTGAACTTGCAGAAAAGGGGAATCTGCCTGTAACCACTACACTTATGGGACTTGGGGGATTTCCTGAAGACCATAAGTTTTCATTAGGGATGCTGGGGATGCATGGTACTGCATACGCAAATTTTGCCGTAACCGAATCGGATGTTTTAGTAGCAATTGGGGCGAGATTTGATGACCGAATTACAGGGAAGTTAGATGAATTTGCCCCAAACGCAAAGATTATTCATATAGATATTGACCCTGCATCCATAAGTAAAAGCATTAAGGTGGATATACCAATTGTAGGAGATGCAAAACTTATATTACAGGAACTTAATAAACACATCCGTTTTAATGAAAGAAAAGAATGGTTTGATAAAATTAAGAGTTGGAAGGAAAAAAATCCGTTGTCTTATAAATGTGAAGGAAGTGTTATCAAGCCACAATATGTAATTGAGCAGATTTGTGATGTGGGCAGAGATAACATCATTATAACGACAGAAGTTGGCCAGAATCAGATGTGGGCGGCGCAATATTTTACATTTACAAAACCACGCACATTTTTATCGTCAGGTGGCTTGGGAACGATGGGTTACGGTTTTCCGGCAGCTATCGGCGCTCAGTTGGGATGTCCTGATAAAATTGTTGTGGATATTGCAGGGGATGGGAGCATTCAGATGAATATCCAGGAACTTAGCACAGCCGCACGCCTGAATATTCCTGTAAAAGTGGCCATTCTAAATAATGGATATCTGGGGATGGTGAGACAATGGCAAGAACTTTTTTATGATAAGCGTTACTCAAATGTGACTTTGAATGGCAATCCTGACTTTGTTAAGTTGGCAGAGGCGTATGGTGCAGTAGGGTTTTTGGTAGAAAAGAAAGAAGATGTGCGACCAACAATCGAGAAGGCGTTCTCAACAAAAAAACCTGTGTTAATGGATTTTAGGATAGATCCAAATGAGAACGTCTTTCCGATGGTGCCTGCGGGGCAAGCAATTCACAGGATGATTGGAACAATGGCATGATGGAACCGATTCTGTTAATCTATTGTTAATGCTTATAGTAAATGATGGTACATAAAATAGTGTTATTTTATGATATCTAAATAAGGTCTTTTTAAGTAGTGATAATATTTTAGTAATTTATTTGTGTTCCTTAGTTAATTTAAGGTTCAGGTAGGGATTAAAATATGGAATTGCTTTTAGGCGCAGCAATTACTTTAGGTATACTTGGTATGGTCTTTGGGATCGGACTTGCAATTGCTTCTGATAAGTTTGCAGTTAAGGTTGATCCACGGATTGAAAATATAAACGAAGTACTTCCAGGCGCAAATTGTGGCGCTTGCGGGCAACCGGGATGCAGTGGATTTGCCCAGGCTGTTGTGGAGGGTAAAGCGCCTGTAACGGGCTGTACGGTAGGGCAGGCGGTGGTTGCGAAACTTGTTGCAAACATTATGGGAGTTAAGTTCGAAAATAGAGAACGTGTTGTTGCTGTCGTAATGTGCCATGCGAGGGGTGTGAAAAACAAATTTACTTATAATGGGATTAAAGATTGTCGTGCAGCAAATATTGTCGGAGGTGGTTTTCTTGGCTGTGACTACGGTTGCTTGGGTTTAGGTACATGCGTAGATGCCTGTAAATTTGAGGCTATGTATATGGGTGACGATGGGCTTCCCGTTGTCATCAGAGAGCGTTGTACTGGTTGTGGAAAATGTGCGGCTGTTTGCCCTAGAAAAATTATTAGCGTTTTGCCAGAAACAAAAATGGTTCATGTCCGCTGCAAATCGCTCGATAAGGGCGCAGTTGCTAAAAAAATATGCCTGGATTCTTGCATAGCATGTAAACAGTGCGAGAAGATATGTCCGTATGATGCTATTCACGTCCAGAATAATCTTGCGGTAATTGATTATAATAAATGCACCTCCTGTGGGAAATGTGTGGAGGTTTGCCCGAACCACACAATAATTGATTTTGCCAGAGAACAAAGCCTCGCCATGTATACCGTAGAGGTATAATGCATCAGGACCGTTTCTATATATCTATTACGCCAGCAGCCTCCGAAGTATGGCTGGAAGGTAAAGAAGCACATCATATTTTACACGTCAAAAGGGCAAAACCAGGGGATAAAATTACGCTTTTTAATGGAAAAGGGCTGGAGTACCTGGCGAATATTATCGAAATCTCACATAATAAATTAAAGGTTCTTATTGAACAATCAAGGTCAATAAACAGGGAAGCAGACGTTGAAATTACAATTGCATTTTCTGCTCCTAAAGGGAAATTAGCGGCTTTATTGATTCAAAAATGTACCGAGTTAGGAGTAAAGGCTTTAATACCCATACATTGCAAGCGAAGCATCGTTGATATTCGAAACAAGGCGGCAGAAAAAACAGAAAAGTGGAATAAGATAGTAGTCGAGGCTTCCAAACAGTGTAAACGAAATTTTTTAACCAAAATAGAAAATGTTATATCATTTAGCAGTATTCTTAAAACGCTGCATGATTACGATTTATCGCTCATCGCCTGTACCGAAGTTAATATAGGAAGTATGAAAGGTGTTTTAGATGAACATCCTCTGGCTAAAAAAATAATATGCCTTATTGGTCCTGAAGGCGGTTTTACTAATGATGAGATTGAGATTGCTGAAAAGTCTGGTTGTATACCAGTTAGTATAGGTAATTCTACGCTAAGAGTAGAAACGGCTGCTATAGCGATCTCATCAATGTTGCTATATGCTTATTCCAAATAAAAAAATGAGTTACTCAAAATATGCAGTAATAATGGCAGGCGGTAGCGGTACACGCTTCTGGCCATGGAGTCGTGAACATACCCCGAAACAAGTTTTAAAGATAGTGGGTGGCAAGACCATGCTTCAGCATACTATTGATAGAATAACCCCGCTTTTTAAACCAGAAAATATCCTGATTGTTACTAATAGATTACATAAAGAACAAATCCAAGCACAGATTCCATTCATTCCTCCAAAAAATATTATTGCAGAGCCTGTTGGAAAAGACACAGCTCCATGCATAGGCCTGGCGGCAACCATCATAAACAAACTGAACAAAGATTCTATAATGGCTGTTATGAGCGCCGACAATATAATAGAACCATCGGGCCTGTTTGTAAAGATGATTGAAACTGCAGTTAATATTGTTAGTAAGAATAATTTACTATTGATAGCTGGAATAAAGCCTAAAGAACCTTCAATTGGCTATGGTTATATTCACCGTGGGAGATTAGTAACAGAAGAAAACGGGTTTCAGGTATACGAAGTATTATCGTTCAAGGAAAAGCCAGATAAGGTTACAGCGCAGCGATTTTTAGATACGAAGGAGTATTTGTGGAATGGTGGTATCTTTGTATGGCAGACATCTAAAATACTGGAAGGTTTCAAACAACATATGCCACAGCTTGCCATGGGTCTCAAGCGAATTGAAGGTGCATTAGGAACGAAATCTGAGGTGGATGTAATTAATAGAGAATACGAGGCTTTTGAGAAGATTTCAATTGATTATGCTGTTATGGAAAAGGCAAAGGACGCTGTTGTTATTGAGGCTGATTTTATTTGGGATGACGTTGGTTCCTGGTATGCTTTAGAACGTTGGAATGAGAAAGATTCAAGTGGTAATACAGTTCTGGGAACGCATTATGGAATTGATACTCATTCATGTATTGTTGTGAATAATGACCAGCACCTTTTAACTACGATAGATGTGTCTGATTTAATTATAATTCATACCAAGGATGCAACACTTATCTGTAATAAACAAAAGGCGGAGAAAATAAAAAAATTAGTAGAAGACTTAAAGAAGAATGGTTATCAGATGTATCTTTAGAATTTTAAAATGATAACTTGTATTTAAAAATTTTGCGGTATTTAAATTATATTCCTAAGAAATAAAAAGGGCAGATATTCCATGGATAATTGGATATCTGCCCTTGATGGTTTAGCTAACCTTTACATTAATCTGCTTTGGTTTTACTTCCTCTTTCTTCTGTAACGTAATCTCAAGCACACCGTTTTTGTACTCGGCAGATACTTTATTAGTGTCTACAGAAGAAGGGAGGTCAATTGAACGGGAAAAACTTCCATAACGTCTCTCCATACGATAATAGTTTTTCCCTTTTTCCTCTTTTTCTTCTTTCTTTTCACCCTTGACAGAGAGGGTATCACCCTGTATTGAAATATCAATCTCTTTAGGGTCAATGCCAGGGATTTCTGCTTTTACAACAACCTTATCATTTGTTTCTGCCAGATCAATTGGTGGTAACCAGGTACCAGTTTCTGCTACGAGTTCGGATAAGTCCCAACCTTTGAAAAATCTGTCAAACATACGATTCATTTCATTCTGTAACGAGGAAATAGACGGAAACCCTGACCATTTTATTAAATCTCTTGCCATAACTTACCTCCTATAAAAACAATTTAAATGATATAAAAAACTGTTTATTTTAGAAAGCAAAATGAGTGCCTATAAAAATTTCTGTTAATTACATAGTTCGTAAGCAGTAGGAATATAATGTCTTACAGAGTACACACTATTTAAAGAAAATAAAAATCTCTGCTGTCAAATTGGCAGTGGAATGGTTATTATGTGTCAGTAATATTTATATATTTGAAAAATCTGCTGTAATCAAAAATTAGCATGCTTATAATTTGTATTAAAAAGATGTACCAAATCTGAAAATATTATGAAAAAGCCTATCGTTGTTATTACACTTCTTTTTATATGTGGTATTTATTTTGGATATCTCACAAAAGTTCCTCTTTATTTAATTCTTGGAACAAGTTTTTTATTATGGTTATTCTGCCTGGCTTGTTTACTTTTGCATAAATTTACAATTTTTATACCTGCATGCTTATCTATTCTGTTTATTTCGTTATCAGTTGCGTATTATGATTGCCGCACGAAACCGGTGCTTAAAAATTCAATAGAATGTATGCTGGATCAACAAAAATCTTTGCAACGTATTACAGGAATAATTATAAGCCCACCAATAATCCCTGATAGAAACACGCTAATTAAACGGTTAAACAGACCTCAAACAGACCAGATTGTAAAAAAATCTAATTATAAGGTTTCCTTTATTATCAATGCTGATGGATTAAATGCACCGTCAGGGTGGAGGGAAGTAAAAGGGGCAGTCAAGGTAAATTTGTATCTGTCTGAACGTGATATTTTATTAGTTGAAGATACATTGTCTATTC
>MHYY01000030.1 GCA_001830285.1 Planctomycetes bacterium RIFCSPLOWO2_12_38_17
AGAAATCTTGTGGAAAGAGAAGGTATATGTATAGGGTGTCACCAATATTATGGAACGCCAGAGTGGAACAAGATAATTGAAAAGTACGGAAGGGCAGAAACCGCAGAGCAACATGAAGAAATAGTTTCAAAAGCTATCATGAGCCTTATAGAGAATATTAAGTAGAGTATAAATAAGGAGATGATCCTATGAAAACAAGTATATTTGTAAAAAGTATGTTTCTGGTTGTTATTGTCTTATTCTTATCTTTACCGGTAATTTCAGGGGAAACATCTCCATTTAAAATAAGTGCAAACCTTTTAAAAGAGCGTGTGACTGCTGGTGATACGGTACCGGTTATTATTCTTTTCTCAATTGCTTCTAATCATCATATTTATAAAGATCAAATCAGGATAGAAAGCGGAAATCCTGAGCAATTTTCATTAGAGTCAATGGAACTTCCGGCAGGAAAGATTAAGTTTGATACATTTCTGGAAAAAGAGGTTGAACTTTATGAAGGACAAATTGAAATAAAGTCATATATTCGAGTGTCAAAGGATGTTTCTGCGGGTTCCAGTAGTATAAGGCTTGAGGTACATTATCAGGGATGCTCTGATAAGATTTGTTTTACGCCAAAGATGGAAGAGTTCACAATACCTGTGCAGGTTGAACAAGCCAGTTGGACTGCGGGCATAGCATCAGGAGAAGAAAAACCCACCCATCCTGTTTCAAAGCCTGTAAAAGAAGTCGAAGCCGGCGGTTTCCAGAAAACTATTGAAAGCAAGGGAATTTTTGTATCACTAATCCTTATATTTTTGGCAGGTGTAGGTCTTAGTTTTACCCCCTGTGTGTATCCCATGATACCGATTACAGTGGCTGTAATTGGCGGGCAGACTTCTGGGGAACAAACCACAGCCAGAAAGCCACTAAAGGCATTCTTCTTATCGCTGATTTATGTATTGGGTATATCCATTGTTTATTCTGCCTTGGGTGTAACTGCTGCTTCCACTGGCGCACTGTTTGGCACAGCACTACAAAGCCCGTGGGTTGTAGGGTTTGTAGTAGCAGTCTTTGTGGGACTTGCAATGAGTATGTTTGGAGTTTACTACCTGCGTGTGCCGTCTTTTATCTCAGATCGGATGGGAACTGGAACGAGAAAGGGGATTATCGGGGTTTTTGTCATGGGCTTGGTTTCAGGGATAGTCGCATCGCCCTGCATTGGTCCTGCTCTGGCTAGTTTGTTAGTCTATATTGCAAGCACAGGAAATAAATTCCTGGGATTCTGGATGCTCTTTGTCTTTGCATGGGGTATTGGTGTATTACTGATTGTGCTGGGGACATTCTCTGGCGCAATAAAGGCAATTCCGAAATCAGGGGCATGGATGGAAATAGTTGAAAGAATATTTGGAATTTTACTGCTTGGAGCGGCACTTTATTATTTAAGACTTATTATCTCAGAAACTGTTTTCATTATCATTCTGGGACTATTTTTAATTGTTGTCTCAGTATTTTCATGTGGGTTTGCTCGGTTGGCTCATAAAAGCACCAGCTTCCAGCGCGCCAAAAAGGTTTTTGGCATCGTAGCATTTATATTTGGCACATATTTCCTTATAGGCCACCTAATATTCAAGGGACTTATTTTGCCTCCTTTCTTGACCACAACTCAAAATCAATCAGTAACAACCGGAGAAAATATAAATTGGATGGTAAGCGAGGAAGAAGGACTGAAACAGGCCGGAATAGAAGGCAAGCCGGCGATGATTGATTTTTGGGCATCGTGGTGTGCCGCCTGTATGGAGTTTGAGAAGATTACGTACGCCAACCCGGAAGTTATCAGGGAATCAAGAAAATTTGTGAACATCAAGATTGATTGCACCAATACCAACGACCCGAAGATCAAACAGCTTTGGGAGAAATACGGAATTGTAGGTTTGCCCACCATTGTGTTTATTAGTAAGGATGGCAATATCATTAAGGACAAAACTATTACAGGATTTGTCAATGCCGAGGAGTTTTTGCATATCTTACAAGGGTTATAGCGGTTTGTTCAGGGAAAGGACGGTAGCCGCCGAGGACGGATTTGATGGAGCCGATTTTTGAGAGAATATCATTCATTTATTCAAGATAAGGGCTTTATTATTACTGATTCTTCTTGGAAATTAAACTTTTAAGCGGAATTTTCTTGCCATCTTTATACAGAAAGGTAAATCCGCTCTTATTTTTTTCTTCTGCTTTCATCAACTTTATAAACATTTCTGGATTAATTCGGTATAATTCTTCAAAATCAGACTTCCTTTTATAAGCTCCGCACCAACATTCTGTGGAAGTTCCAAGGGAGTGGTGTATATTTTTGGGAATGCCGTTTTTATTAATAAAGGCGGATACCTTTTCATTTGACCAATAGAAAATAGGACTTACTGATAAGCATTTAAATCCGGGATGATACCATATTGGTAAATAGGTTGCTCTTACATTTGACTCTGCTGCTCTTATGCCATCAAATACTACTTTGGGTTCTTTTATAGTGGCTAAATAATCACTAACAGGTTTAATCTTTAATTCTCGGCAACACCATCTATATTTAAAACTTGGGATGCCCCATTTATTTACAAGGTCAAAATAACCTTGTTTCGGTTTTACAATCTTGAGGGGTATTTTTAAATATCGGCAAACTTTTTTTACATATTTCATATTCTCCGGTAGTCCAACGGTCGTATCAATAAAAAGAGCTGTCAAATCCATTTTTGTGCCATTAGATATTTCTTTTAAATATGCTAAGAGACATAGGCTATCTTTTCCTCCACTAAATAAAACAAAAGATTTCCTATTGCTTAATAATTCTTTAATATCGCTTTTAAAAATCTTTACTTGTGACTTTAAACCTGTAGCTTCTTCAGGGCTTATTTTGCAATCAGTTTTAATTCCTTTTGTATTACGGTGAAGAACATAAGTTGGTTTCTCCTGTAAGCCTTCCACCCATCTTGTAAAAAGCAGTCCTCTTTCGTTGCACTCAGGACAAGACACTTTATTCCCACCTAATTTAATATTTTTAATTTCCTTTTCTAATGGTTGCCACCAAAAGTTTTCAGCCATTTTAGGGCGTCCTCCTTGAATGCGCGTCTACAAGTTTTTTTAGAACATCGAGGAAGTTAATCCATTCATTTTCATCGACGGTACACTGCATTGTTTTATCGCACGCATACAAATACCAGAAGCCCTCATAACCAGCAGTCAACGCAGACTTCTTTAGACGTTTCACCGCGCGTGGCTCACAACATTCAGCAAACAGGAAAACCTTATTTACATAAGGTCCCATAGCCTTGGTATAGGTTTTATCTACCGACGCAATTGAAGACTTACAGCTTATAACAGCCACTGCATCTTGGCAACTTATGAACTTGAAATTCATAACAGGATCATGATTTCCGTTCCATTGGCGCACATAACCCTGCTTGTGAATAATTATGTCACACTCTGGCGAACAATAATCACCTTCTTGCGTAAGAAGATGACCCCAATCCACTTCATAGCCGGAAAAAGACAGATGATGGCGTATTGCATATATGAGCCTTGCAGACAAACGCAAACCCCTCACAAAGCCAAGAATGCCAGTATCTTGCTGTCCCTGAATACGCCATTCAGAAAGCTCCTCTTTGAGGCCACGAAACTCCTCCAATTTCAACATAGTAGCTACTGGTTTGCGCCTTCCGGGAAGATGGTTCGTAGCCATTTAAGTGAGTGCTCCAGAAATAATCTTGTCGATCAAGGCTCGTTTAGTTAATCCTTCTTTTTTTGCAATATCTTCAATGCGACGTTTGCCGGTTGTATTTAGGATGGCATGGCTTATCCTGCCCTTGCTATCGAAAGAGACTATGCTCTCTTTGCCGAGCGTTTTCATAAAGGACTCTTTTATTTCCTTTTCTTTTTTTTGTGTAGGAATCAGGAATTCAACGACATACTGCTTGATACTTCGAGATCTTTTCACTCGATCGATGACCTTGCCTATCTCTTCCTTTGGCAATGCTTTCCTGAGGGAGACTATCGCCCGTACATCATCTGAAGTCAGGTTCCCCTGTGCAACTGCCCGTGCAACTGGGAGCTGGTCGGCAACTGGTAGCCGGCTCAGACGATCGGCTATATCAACGCTATGTATGATACCATCAGCGATCAACTGCTTCACAGGAGGGCGTAACTTGTTGACCATCGAAAATTGGCGAAGCATTTCCAAGGAAATATCAATTACATCGGCTAGCTTAGAAAGACTTTTATAAGCTGAAAGTGCAATTTCTATATCATTCGCAACTTCCAAGAGCTTCAATTGCCGGCGCCGGCGTTTACGTTTTGTACTCGCGATTAGCCTAGCCACAGCATTCTCTACTTCGTCCTGAGAGTATATCTTCGTTGGTGTCTTTTTCGGATTACTCACTGATAAATCCCTGCTTGGATAACCAGTCCTCTAACGCATGGGCTGCAACGTCATCGGGGCTCATAGCCAATTCATCCGACGCCTTCTTTAGCCCCTGCCGTGCCTTTTCCGACAACTTGACCATAATTGTTCGTTCAATCCTTGGCTTTTGTGCCTCATGTATTATTTTTTCAGCATCGGCTCTTGGATGTAATTCTCCATATTCGACAAGGTTGTCCTTCTCGTATTTCGTAAGTTTATCTATCTTCTCCAGAAGTCTTTCCGCCTTGCTTGAATCACCAGCAGCTGCCTTAAGAACGCGTTGAACATCTATAAGAGTTGTTTTCCTGTCTCGCAACTTTTGCTTCATTTTTGGAGTGGCTCGCTCTTCCACATCAATGTATTGCCTGATCCGTCTTATAGACAAGCCAGTCTCGGCATGTACTTTACGCTCATCTTTCCCGAAATTCCTGTATAGAAGAGTAATAGCTTGGGCAGTATCAGCATGATTAAGATCAACACGCACCATGTTTTCAACTAAAGATCGAATGGTCGCTTGTACATCTGTAAGCTGACCCACGAATCTGGCTCGGATTGTCGTCTTTCCAAGCTTCTGATGCGCAAGAAATCTCCTTTGTCCGACAATTAATTCATAAGATGGGTTGCCATATTTCCCTTTTAATACCACTGGCTGAAGAAGTCCATGCTTTTTGATACTTGCCATTAATTCATCCAGTTCTTTATTTCTTTCAGTATGGCGAACATTTGTGTCAGCAACTTTAATCTGACTTATTGGGATATCATATATGCTTTCTTCTGCCATAACTAACCTCCATTTTCCATCAATAAAACTTGCTCCCAGAATTTCTTACCTAATCTTTTCCATTTCCACGTCTTAAAGTTTTGTTTCTAAATAAAGTGAATTATACTTAAACCGATAAAAATAATGAAAGATTAAATATAAAATCAATGAAACATTATTCTTTTTTCCCATGGCCAATGCATCTGCGTTTTGCACTTCCAAGGTTGTTAGGTTATATTCTACCTAACCTAACTCTTCGATGTGTCCGCAAATCGGGGGAAGTGCAGGTAGAGAACTTGAGTGTTTCATTGTTTTGGACCGGTAATCATCCACCACAGAAAATACTATACTCCGTGCCTTTCAAAGGTCAAGGATATTTTTGTTTTAAAAGAGCCCACGAAATACGCTAAAAGACATTTAAGTAATAAAAAGCAGAAAAACCCACGAATGACGCTAAAGTATGTAAAAGGGATTTCGTATATTTCGCGTCTTTCGTGGGTAAATTTACTAATTTTCAGTGAAATCAAGGGATTTAACCTTCTTGCCGATTTTGTTCTCAGTGCCATCCAGGATTCTTTTTATATTGGATTTGTGACGAATAATGAGAAGCATTGAGATGAATATAGAAAATAACGTCAGAGGAAGTCCATGACCAAAAGGTTCTTTACCAAATAGTATTAAACTCGCCACCAGTGCTATTGAACTAATCATGGATCCTAGAGATATGTAACGGGAAATAAAAACTACCAGTAACCAAATGGCAGATGAAATAAGGAGTGGGAGAGGAGCAAGCCATAAAAAAACGCCGCAGCCAGTCGCCGCTGCCTTTCCACCTTTAAAGCCAAGAAATATGGGAAATGTATGACCGCATATTACACCCATTCCACATAATATTAGTGATAAATTATGTCCATAGCCAGTAAAGAAATAGTCAAATGCGATAACGGTTAGAAAGCCTTTTAGCAAATCAAGAATAAATACCAATATGCCATAGGACTTTCCTAATACTCTGGCAACATTTGTAGCACCCAGATTGCCGCTGCCAACCTGCCGAATATCAACGCCTTTTACAAATTTTGTGATTAAAAACCCAAAGGGGATGCTTCCTATAAGATATGAGATGATTGGGCTAATAATATTTTGTATTAGCATAGTTAATTATATCTTTCTTTACTAGTCTGTCTCTCTCATTCTCAACTATCTTTCCACTACTGCCTTCATCGGTAAACCGCACAAGCTCAATCCTTCCGTCTGTTCGCTCACGATACTCTGCATCATTATTTTCTAGTTTTGGGAAATAATTACCTGCTATATCCTCGTATAAATCCACACGGTAAAGCGGAGTACCGAGACCAAGCCTTTCATTAGAAGAAAGGCTCAGAACCCCATTTTTTTCATACACAACGTAGCTTCCTTTTGTGTTTTTGTAACCGACATAATATTTGCCCGCTTCTTTATGGTATACATCAGCATTTAACGGATAAAGTTCATCTCCAACCACTTCAAAAAAGGTATTTTCTTTAATCTTAAAACACTTCTCTGCTTCGCTGAGTACCCATTCAGAAGTCATTGTGTCAGGACTATGAGTCAAAATAACTTTGTTTTTCTTTAAAACGGTACTTTTTAACTTACTGTAATCCGTGTGAACGGCAATGTTTCTTACCGCTATGTCGTGTATAACAACAGAACCATGAAAGGAGTTAATCGCCTCAGCAAACCGCTCTTCACTCCATATGCGTTCTATATAATCATTAATATCACCATAAAGAATTGAAACAGCTTCAAATTCTTTTCTTGATATAGAAAGCCTCTGCGCCCTTTTCTCTGAATAAAGTTGTTCCCAGAGAACCCTATCATGCACAGTGTCTGAACTGAACGTCAGGGTCTCTTCATCTGTTATAAATTTGATTCCTATGCCAGAAATCCCGTGCCATACAGGGGCTTTAATTGCCTCGATTTTAAAACCTTCGTTGTTTGCATAAATGTTCCTGTTATTCTCATAAAACACCTCAGATGAGAATGTATAAAAATTCTCTGGTTCAACCCACTCACCATAATTGGGGTCTTTAAAAAGCATCCTTGGTCTCCCTGTTTTATTGCTTACAACAATCTTTGCCCTGTCAGGACCAATGGATTTACCAGTTCTATCAATTACGGAGAGACCCGATTTCCCATTGCCTTCGTCTCTGGAGATTACCCGATATTTGGCAAGTGGACCAATTATCTTGTAATCAACATAATCCTCATAAGCAATATCTATTACATTTTTAGAATCATATGACAGACTCCTATCAAGGGCAGGGCCTGATGCTTTTATAAGTTCTTCATTGATTCCTTCTGATGTAAGAAGACGAAGCTTATTGGATATATCGGGTGCATACCTATTAAAAAGGGCGTAGTCAGAAAACCACCTCTTGTGGTCATCATGGCAATGTGTAACTATCAGGCCGTTGATCGCTTTTAGTTTATGTCCACCAAGTTGCTGAAAAAGAGGTGCTCCACAATCAACCAGATAACTAGATTGACCTATGGTTACCTGATACCCAATACTTTTCCCAATCCTGGAAAATGGACCGTAGTCACCCAGTACCTTTACAACAATGCCATCAACCATTATCTTAACTTTCTTCCTGTGTTTTTATCTTCCAATATTATAGTAGCATTCAGTACAGCAGCCTGTATCAGCACTACAATCGAGGCGAATAATTATTCTCAAAGAGGTTATTAGTCTTTTAGTATCATTTCGATTAAGAACCAAAAACACGCCACCAGAATCTATGTAACGCATGGTGTGAATAGTATTGACGGATATATCTTTTCCAATCTTTATCAATTGCGTGGTTATATAACATATACGACTTAAAAAACCCAATCTTATCTGTCACAGAAATCAACTTTATCTTTTGATTCATAGATTTATGTTTAGTCCCTTCTCCTGATGTGTCACTTTGAGAAACGGGTCCATTGAATTGATACTTTTTATCCGAAACCCCATTTTCCATAATTCCCCCTGCCCTCCCTCCTTGTGAAAGGGGAATGGGAGAGGAGTAATTCCCGCTATCCTCCGTGTTTCTTTGATACATGATTGTTTCACCAGAGAACCATCGCAACTTTTCAAAAGAGCGGTTAAGACGCAACAAATTTTTAATCCTTTGATTGATACTTAGCTTGTTAAAAATGACCGATTTATCCAAATCTATTATATAAGCTTGAAACTCCCCGTTCAAATTTTTTCTCAAGAGTATATTTTTAAGATGTAAATCTGCATGATATATGCCAGCATCGTGCATATTTCTTATAAGTCTTACGAGGGCAAAAATTACAGATTTTTTAGACTTTTGTATGTATTCTAATGGCGTTTCTTTAAGAAATTGTAATATATCAATGGCACCTTTGATTTCCTTTGAAATGAATGTTGCCTTGTAGAATATACCGAATATTCTTTTTTGAGTTACGGCAATTACCTCTGCGGATGGAATACCTCTTTGTAGTGCGAACTCACTAATAGATATTTCGTTTAGAGGTCTTTTAAAGTTAAAAAAAACATTGCCAAAAAGCTTTCCAAATAAACCACCGTGTTTATAGTCCCTGATAATAATTTTTTCTGTGCTATCTTTCGTTATAGGAATGGATAAATAATATCCCCTTCCAGATTTTATATCAATGTTAGTTGCTTGTCTATTGACCGAAAATCTGTTGTTGAAGACTATATTCTTTACGATTTCATCATACCCCTTTTTTACGAATATAGTTTCATTACCACTTTTAATTACTGAAAAATGCGAGGGTATTTTTGATTTTGTTAACATTTGATAAACAATAAAAAGGCTTTATTTGTGATTTCGATATTGAGTGTTTTGTTGTATATACAAATAAATTATATATAAGGTTGCATACCGATACAATGCAATTTAGGTCGGATTCTTATTGAAAAGGGTTTTTTTAAGCTTTATAGTAAAAAAGCATATTATTGCTTTTCCGGCTTGTTATAGTTCTCCCAATTTGGCGGTTTCTGATTTCAGGCAATTTTAATTTACTAAAGGGGCGCATTTAAAAGAGTTATTTTTATCAAAATTGAATGGTTAGGTCTTCGAACACGTCGGGAGGAAATTTTTGAACAGATTATTAAATAATCCAGGAAATATACTTGTGGTTCGCCTTGGAGCGATGGGTGACATTATCCATGTAATGCCAGCCGTAAAAAATCTGAGAATGGCTTTTCCCTCCGCTCGTATTGCCTGGCTTGTAGAGGATAAATACAAGGATTTGGTTGAGGTATTACCCGACGTTAATGAGGTTATTGCCTTTCCCAGAAGGCAGTGGCAGAGCTATATTAAGCATCCGCAAAAATATTTTAAACTGGGGTTAGAGATAAGGGCATTTTTTAAAAAAATAAGGGAGCGGGAATACGACGTTGTATTTGATTTTCACGGTAATCTTAAAAGTGGCTTGTTAACTTTTATGAGTAATACGAAACTCAGGGTTGGGTTTTCCAGAGGTTATTGTAAGGAATTCAATTTTATTTTTACAAATTATAGAGTTACTCCACCGCAGAAGAAAATGAACCGAATCGAAAAGTATCTGAGCCTCTTACGGGGTTCAGGTATTGAGGCAGAATATCAACGCCCTGTATTTTCTATTTCTGAATCAGACCGTATTTATATTAATAATTTTATTCAACAAAACAATATCAACCAGAAGCGCATTGCAATAATTCATCCAGGGACAAGCCTGTTCGGAAAATTCAAGAGATGGCCTGCAGAGAATTACGCAACCCTTGCTGACCTTTTAATACAGAAATTTGGATATGCAGTTATCTTTACATGGGGTAATAATGAATATAAAATTGTAACAGAAATAACATCATTGATGCAAAATAAGGCGATTATTGCCTGTAAAACGTCAATAAAACAGTTGATAGCATTGTTACAACGCTCACATCTTTTTTTAGGTGGCGATACTGGACCTACCCATCTTGCCTCCTGTATTGGAATTCCAACTGTAGCTATTTTTGGTTCAAAAGACCCTGTCGTATATGCCCCTTGCGGTGAGAATGTGGTCATTGTTAGAAAAGAAATCCCTTGCAGTCCTTGTGAAAAACGAACATGTGACCATATTACATGTATCACTTCCATTACCCCCGAAGATGTTCTTATCGCTGTTTGTAAGTTAGATGATTTAATACAGAAAAGAAGTTTGACTTTTTAAATGTTGGTTGATATTATAAATTTTCATTTTATTTATTATAGTTAGGGGGAGAATATTAACAGTGGAAACCGTGGGCGCTTTTAACACAATAAAAGCCCTTTTGGACGAAGTAGAAACCAGATACCATAAAGAATTAAAATCTGAAAGTAACGAGCTGGCTGACCTTATTGCCCACATTAGCAAATATAAGGGTAAGAGATTACGTCCTGCTTTGGTATTGCTGTCGGGCAAGTGTGTGGGCGAAATATTACCTCAACACATAGACCTCGCTGTTGTGGTTGAAATGGTGCATACAGCAACACTGGTGCATGACGATATTATTGATGAAGCCAAGATGAGGAGGCATGTTGAGAGTATAAATTCAAAATGGGGCAGAGAAGTATCAATCCTGTTTGGAGATTATTTATTTTCAAGAGGGTTTACTATACTTTCTGCGCTTGATTCTCAGATAGCGACTCTTTTGCTTTCACAAACCGTGAATATTATGGCAGAAGGTGAACTAATACAGCTTCAAAGGCGTTATGATATTGGACTCAGTGAAAATGAATACTATGATATTATAGAGAGGAAGACTGCGTCACTATGCGCCGCTAGTTGCCGCCTTGGCGCTACGTTTGCGGGTGCTAATCGAAAGGTATCAGATATGTTGTATAATTATGGATTAAAAATTGGTACTGCTTTTCAGATTGTGGATGATTGCCTTGATGTTATAGGTATAGAGGAGGAGATCGGAAAGTCGTTAAATACAGACATACAAAAAGGAAAACTTACCTTGCCGCTCATAAGGTTGGTTAATAAACTTCCCGAACACAAACTTGAAACAACAAAAGAACTTATATTCCATCATAATGAAAAAGAGAATAAAAACTCTATTCTTGAGCTGTTAACGGAACATGACGCAGTAGAGTATGCATTTAATATTTCAAAAAATATTGTAAGACAAGCGCAAGAAGAAATTGCTCCCCTTCCAGAATCTAAGTATAAGACTGCGCTTTTTGAATTGGCGGATTTTATAGTTTCAAGGCGAACATAATAATAGGGGTCTGTTTATGTTTAGTATGCCAAGTGGCTGGGAATGGATTATAATAGGTGCAATTGTTTTTATCATCTTTGGCAGGAGACTGCCCGGTGTAATGAAGTCAATAGGGAAGAGTTTTGCTGAGTTCAGAAAAGGTTTGAAGGGCGTTGAGAAAGAAATAAAAGACGTTAAAGACGTTAAAGATGATATTGATAATGTTACTAAGTTTAAGATAGGTTAGATACTGGTCAAGTCGAATTTCATTCCATCACCGGCTGCAATAATCTTTAATCCTGTCTCATCTGATAATTTCTCAGCAACCAGATGCGGCTGCGCCTTAATCATTGTCATCCCGAAATGATTTAAGATCGTTACCTTCGGTTTCAGGGTAGTTACAATTTCCTTCACATCCTTAATACTCAGATGGTAAAGCCATTTTTGAGTGTCCTTATCCACCGTATAACGGACTACATTGATTATTAACACATCACCTTTATAATATTTTAACAATTCAGGGAAATAGCGGGTATCTACAATCAGTGAGATAGTATATTTTGGCGTAAAGAAATTTATACCGTATGTCTCGCTTGGATGCTGATGTTTGAGAGGAGTTTCAAAAGATACTGTATCTGATAATTTGTGTTTACTGCCTTCTTTGATAATCTCTATACGCGAAAGATAATCTCGTACGTATTTGAATACTACGGGGTCTTCTATTAATGCGTCTTCAGGGGTATAAAGCACGCCGCGCCTTTTAAATCCTCCTTCAGTCA
>MHYY01000031.1 GCA_001830285.1 Planctomycetes bacterium RIFCSPLOWO2_12_38_17
AGTGCGGTACGCATTCCTCTGTTCAGTGCCATAGGGTCGGCGCCTGCTGTAACACATTTCAGTCCTTCCAGAAAGATAGCTTCTGTAAGGACTGTAGCCGTTGTTGTGCCATCGCCTGCGACATCGCTGGTTTTGGATGCCACCTCTCGAACCAATCTTGCACCAATATTTTCATAAGGGTCTTTTAGTTCAATTTCTTCTGCTACACTTACACCATCCTTTGTAACTGTTGGACTTCCATATCCTTTATCTAAGACAGCATTTCTGCCCCTTGGACCTAAAGTAATTTTCACCGCCTTGGCAAGTTTTGAAACGCCTCGCGCAATAGCGGCCCTTGCGTCTTCATTGAAGATTAATTGCTTTGCCATGAAAACCTCCTTTCGAATTTTTACTACTTATTATGCTAAGGAATTTCAAACAAACAATGATGAGATACCTCATTCTGTTCAGCATAACAATTTGTTATTCTGAATGTAACGAAGAATCTATTTTAAAAATTTTTTTATTAAAGATTTAACATAAGTTTAGCAAATCAAATACCATTAAGTTTTTTTAAATTTTTAGATGTCTTAACTACATACAATTATATGCGTTGTATTCACTATATTTATTGAAAATCAAATGAAATATTTCACGGTACTATGCCATTATGACAGAGAAAAAAAATATCACAATTGGACATCTGTCAGTATGGCAGAGATATTGTGCTTTGTTATTTTATTTGTAAATACAGTTTATAATTTATGTAACTCTCATTGGTTAGACTAGTTATTAATGATAATATAAAAATTTAAATATATATAGAAAAGTTAATATTTTATTAATTTAAATAACTTTTAATTTGTTGATTTATGGTTAATTGCATATTAAATTTAATTATGCTTTTACTGTTGACTTTTAATGTATTTATGACATTATTAAAAATAATTTAAAATTATTTTCTCAGTTTTAATTGTGTGCTAAGTTGATTTAATTATGTTAAAGACCGAAGAAATAATATAGCGGGTAATTTACAGAAGTCGCGTGATATAAAATATTTAGGCGGGGGTACGTTGGGATAGAAATCAGAATCTGCTAAGAGGTCTCAACCTATGTTTAGACAAATATTGCCTTCCTGTAACAAGAAAAGGCATAATTCTTATATCTTAGGCAATAATTACGGGGTTAATAACTATCAAAACATTTCAAATATATCAATGGATGTATCGGATCGTATAATTTCTGAAGAAATAATGAAGGGTTTGAAGACTAAAGTTATTGGAAACAATGTGTTGGTCTGTGGAACGACTACATCAACAATGGATATTGCTAAGAAACTAGCTCGCAAAGATTTTAAAAATGGAACGGTGATTTTTGCTGAGGAGCAGACTGGCGGTAGAGGACGTTCAGGGCATTCATGGTTTTGCCCAAGATACAAAGGTTTACTTTTTACTATAATGTTGAAATATAATATAGAACATAATCATATGTGTTTGTTAACTGGTGCTGCGGCTGTTTCTATAACAGAGACAATTCGAGAAACTTTGCAATTACCGGTGGTAATTAAGTGGCCTAATGACATCTTAATTGATGGTAAAAAAGTAGGTGGAATACTGGTAGAAGTGGAGAAGGTGTCAAGAAAACAACCGGTTTTCTTAATTGGAGTTGGTTTAAATGTTAACGTGTTTGAAAAGGAGTTGCCGAAACAAACATTCATGCTATCGACATCTTTGGCTATCGAAAAAGGGGAATTAATAAATCGCACATTCCTTGCCATGGCATTGTTGCAAGGGTTTGACAGATGGTATTCAATTTTAAGGGACGAACACTTCAGATATATAACAGAACGATGGAAGGAATTTTGTATTACTATAGGAGAGAGACTTACTATAAACGAGTGCGCGCATGAGTATACTGGTAAGGTTATTGATATATCAAATAATGGGGGATTAATGCTTAAGTTGGATAACGGAGAGATAAAAATATTTCGCGGCGAACATGCCACAATCAAGCGTTGATAATTTTTTGTTCTACGATAGAAACCAATTTAAAAGTTATATTCACAAATTTTAACTTTTACCAGATTTCTCGAAAAGGTCGTAAAAGAATACTATTAAATAGTGTTGGAGATAATGGTGAGTATAGAAATATTACAATTTACCGAGGATCACGCAGGCGTTGTGGCCGCCGAAGCCGAATGAGTTTGAGAGCGCTTTTTTGACCTTTTTTTCTCTTGCAATATTGGGGACAAGGTCTAGACCCAAACATTCAGGGTCGGGTGTTTCGTGGTTAACGGTTGGAGGGATGATTCCTTCTTTGATTACCATGGCACATATTATGGCTTCAACGCTTCCTGCTGCGCCAAGTTGATGTCCTAACATGGATTTTGTTGAGCTTATTGGTACTTTTTCCGCATCATTTTTGAAAACCTTTTTTATTGCTTTGGCTTCAATGTTGTCACCTACAGGCGTTGATGTGGCGTGTGCATTAATATAATCTATTTCATTCGGATTACATTGGGCATCTTTTAATGCATTAACCATACATAGTGTTGCACCCTCACCGTTGAGTTCTGGTGAAGCGATGTGATATGCATCTGCACTGAGTCCATAACCAAGTATCTCTGCGTATATATTTGCACCCCTCTTTCTCGCTGTTTCAAATTCTTCAATTACTACAACGCCTGCACCCTCTGATAATACAAAGCCATCACGGTCTTTATCAAACGGTCGGCTTGCTTTTTGAGGGGCATCGTTGCGTGTTGAGAGAGCCTTCATTGCGTTGAAACCGCCAAGACCAAGTGGGGTGATTACTGCCTCTGTGCTTCCAGCAATCATTATTTCAGCGTCTCCGCGTTGGATAATTTTTACTGCTTCTCCAATTGCATTTGCGCCAGATGTACATGCTGTAACAACTGCATAGTTTGGGCCTTTCATGCCGAATCGTATTGCAACCTGTGCGGTTGCAGCGTTGACCATCAATTTGGGGATCATGAAAGGAGAGATTCTTGAAGGGCCTTTGTTTAAGAGTGTTTTGTGTTGTGCTTCAAGTTCGATTAAACCGCCCATACCGGAGCCGATTACAACGCCAGCCCTCGCTGGATCAATATTCTCAAATTTTAATCCGGCATCTTCTACTGCATGTATGGATGCTACAACGGCAAATTGTGCAAAACGGTCTAAACGACGGGCTTCTTTAACATCGAACCATTTTGTCGGGTCAAAGTCGTTAACTTCTCCGGCAAAATGAACGTCAAAAGCGGACGTGTCAAAAGATGTAATGGGTTTTATGCCACTTTTCCCTTCGCATAGCGCCGACCATATTTGTTTTTTCTCCTGTCCCAGTGATGTGATTGCACCAACTCCGGTAATTACCACCCTTCGCCGCTGTGAATGCATTTATTTGTGATCCTCTATGTATTTGATAGCATCTCCTACGGTTCGTATCTTTTCGGCATCTTCATCAGGGATGTTCATATCAAATGCATCTTCAAATTCCATGATAAGTTCTACCGTATCCAGTGAATCTGCGCCAAGGTCATTGATGAACGATGTTTCTCTTGTAATTTGTTCTGACTTTATACCCAATTGTTTCGTAATAATCGCCTTAACTTTTTCTTCAATTGCTGACGACACGTTTACCTCCTTATAAAGTATAATTAATTATATTCTACTATATTTTTTAGAGCTTCTATATTATCAATATTAACAATTTTCTGGCTAGCGTCAATTCTTTTCATTAGTCCCGATAAAGATTTTCCAGGACCAATTTCATAAAACCTATTAAAACCGTCTTGAATAAGGATCTTCATTGATTGATGCCATCTTACAGGACTGTCTAATTGTTTAGCCAGAGACGCCTTTATTTCGTTAGGTTCAGTTACATATTTTGCACTGATATTTGCTATTATGGGAACTTTAGGTTTTGAAATTGGCGTTGATTCCAGTTCTTTTGAGAGTTTATCGCTTGCAGGACTCATTAAGTTTGAGTGAAATGCCCCACCTACCTTCAAAGGAATAACCATTTTGGCTCCTCTTTCTTTGGCAAGAATGGATGCCTTTTCTAAAACAGATTTTTCTCCTGCGAGAACTACCTGTCCCGGACAATTATAATTCGCGGCACAGATAATACCTATGTGTTCCACTTCTGAACAGATTTGTTCTACTTTTTCATCTTCTAATCCGATTATTGAAACCATTCCACCAGGATTTGAATCGCAGGCTTCTTGCATAAATAATCCCCTTTTATGTACCAGCCTTGCAGCGTCTGCAAAAGCGATTGAGCCAGCAGATACATGGGCCGTATATTCTCCGAGACTGAGTCCAGCAGTAGCCTTACAATCGTTTATTTGAATTATATAATTTTTTTTTAAAACCTCAAATATAGCAATACTCGTTACAAGTATAGCGGGCTGGCAGATGGAGGTTTTATTTAATTCTTCTTGTTTCCCGTTAAAGCAAAGTTTAATTATATCGAAACCAAGAATTTCGCAGGCATGGTTAAAAATTTCACGTGCCTCTTTGAAATTTTCATAGAAATCTTTGCCCATACCTGGGTATTGAGCGCCCTGACCAGGAAAAAGAAATGCTGTTTTTCTTGAATTTTCTACCATTTAATGATTGATGCTCCCCACGTCAATCCTCCTCCAAATGCAACCAACATCACAATGCTTCCTTTGCGGAGACGCTTTGTCTTGCGGGCTTCATCAAGCGCTATGGGGACAGAGGCAGAAGATGTATTTCCGTATTTGTCTATATTTACAAATACCTTTTCAAATGGCAAGCCAAGTTTTTCCATTGTTGCTTCAATAATCCTCAGGTTGCTTTGATGCGGGATAATTAAATCAATATCTTCAAGTTCTAATTTATTTTTCTTTGCCGTTTCTTTAATTATATTCGTTAGTTTATTAATTGCCAGTTTGAATACTTCTCTTCCCCTGAACTGTATAAAATGCATTCGTTTTCTAACAGATTCTATGGAAGCCGGATTTTTCGCTCCTCCTCCAGGCATTATAAGTACATCTGTTTGTGAGCCATCTGCAGCGAGATTTGTTGAAATGATTTCGTGCATTGTACGACTTTTTTGTAAGATAACAGCACCTGCGCCATCGCCAAACAAGACACAGGTTGTACGATCTGAATAATCCGTTATTTTAGACAAACATTCGGCCCCGACAACGAGAACAGTGTTAGCCGTTCCTGAGTTTATAAAACTTTCTCCAATGGCTATAGCATAAATAAATCCAGAACATGCCGCAAGTATATCAAAGGCGCATGCGCGCGTTGCCCCTATTTTTCTCTGTATATAGCAAGAAGTGGAGGGGAAAAAGTGGTCCGGCGTTATGGTTGAAGTAATAATTATGTCAATATTTTTTGGTGAAACTTTGGCGTCTTTGATTGCTCTTAGTGAAGCCTTTGCGGCAAGATCGGATGTTGTTAATCCGTTCTCAACAATGCGACGCTCTTTAATGCCTGTTCGTTTGACAATCCAGTCATCGCTAGTATCAATCATTTTCTCTAAGTCATAGTTGGTCAAAACCTTTTTTGGAAGGTAAGAACCTATACCAGTAATTGAAGCTTTTAAATTCTGTTGCATTATAATTTTTTAGTTAATTTAGAGGATATTTGGTGGTTAAATATCAAGTAACATTAGCTGTGAGCGCATCTGTCTTTTCTATTTCAGAAATAATATGCTCATTTACCTTATTATTTGATAATTGTAAAGCAAGTCTTATGGCATTATTAATAGCTTTGGAATCGGACCTTCCATGGCATATAATGCAAACCCCGTTGACTCCAAGCAAAGGCGCCCCTCCATATTCTGCAAAATCCATTTTATTCTTTAAAGGCAGAAGCGCGGATTTACATAAGCCCAATCCTAATTTTGTCCAGAAACTTTTCATCGCTTCAGCCTTAATAGTTGCCAGAATGTTCATAGCAAGTCCTTCTGCAAACTTCAATAGGATGTTTCCAACAAAACCCTCACAAACAACAACATCTGCTTTATTATCAAATATTTCACGACCTTCGACACTACCTACAAAGTTTAAATGCGAGCAGGAAAGAAGCGCAAAGGTCTCTTTTACAAGGTCATTACCCTTTGCATCCTCTTCGCCAATGTTTAAAATTCCAACTTTTGGATTTTCTATACCCAGGATATATTTACTGTAAATTGATGCCATCAATCCGTATTGGAAAAGATGTATTGGTTTGCATGCAATATTTGCGCCCACGTCAATGACTAAACATACACCATGTTGAGTTGGAAGTGGGATGGCAATACCTGGACGCCTGACTCCTTTAAGGGTTTTTAAATACATAGTTGATGCAGCTACTGTAGCGCCTGTATGTCCTGCGCTGACAATAGCGTTCGCCTTTCCTTGTGCAACCAATTCTACACTTTTTGTAACTGAAGAATCAGTTTTTTGGCGTATGGCAAAGGTAGCAGGTTCATCCATGTTAACTACCTGAGATGCATGATGAATGGTGATATTCTCCGGCGTTTTCCCATGAGTGCTTAACTCACGTTGTATTGTATTTTCATCGCCAACCAAAACAATTTGGCTATTAGAAAATTGTTTTGCAGCCAGAACAGCCCCCTTAACTGTTTCATGCGGAGCCTTATCCCCACCCATTGCATCTACTGCGACTTTCATAAACCTTACCTTTCAACAGCTATAACCTGTTTACCTCGGTAGTAGCCGCAGTTAGGACAAACAGTGTGTGGTTGGGTTGTTTGTTTACAATGTGAACAAATATATAGTTTAGAACGTATGCCGCCCTTCTCTATATTCTCTGAAAGTGGAATAATCGGGGGCGTTAACTTATCGTGCGTGCGTCTTTTGCGTGTTCTGGAATTTGAAAACCTTCTCTTTGGATTAGGCATTTGTCACCTCTATTATAAAATTATTAATTCTCAAAAAAAAGAAGTACAGAAAAAACCAGATAGTGGTTAAACTTGTCTTCCAGTCTTTCCGGCTACTTCATTATAATCTTTCGGATTAAATTGTAAATATATAATCTGACTCCTGTTAATGTTACATTAGTATCTATACGTTGCTATTAAACTAAAAGATTTTATACATGCATACTGTTATTGTCAAGCGAAAACCTACCAAGGGGTGTTCAGGATTATTTAAGAATTAATGGATTACTAAATTTTATACCAGTTGTAATCAAAAAATAATTAATTTGTGTTATCTTTAATTGCATTTTTTTTAAATACATCGTTTATGTTATTTCTGATTTAATTTCTATATGTTTGTTTAAGAAAATTAAGTAAAAGGATTTAGGGGTTGTTTGTCATTCTGTGGCCGCAATAACGAGTAATCTCTCATTTCCGTTCGGAACTAATCAAAACAAAAGGTTTATCGAATATATAAGGAAACATTCAAAATTTTTACTAGCTCGTAATTCTTCAAAAATTAAAATTGATACTAAATTATCATTTACTTTTTAGCCTGCTCTATATTCTTGCCTATTAACTCTTCAGCAAAACGGAGCGC
>MHYY01000032.1 GCA_001830285.1 Planctomycetes bacterium RIFCSPLOWO2_12_38_17
CTATATTTTCAATGCCCTCATCAGCATATTTATCCAGGAGCGCCTCAATAACCTTCCGCGCTTTCTCCCCATATTTCGTGAAATAATTGCGCTTCTTAACATTTTCCGCGCGCTCCCGTCGGGTAAGCGCAGGCACGTCCCACGCAATGTGGCAGATAAGGTCAAAGGCATCCAAATCCTTTTTTACCTCTGCCATCAGGTTTTCTGGAATAATCCCATGTGATTCCAATTCCTCGATAACCGCTTTCTTCTTATGAGCGCTGTTCCATCGGGCAAGAAAATCATCAAGGGATTGGAACTCCTGTAAGATGCCCTTCTTTGTGTAATCTTTGAGGCTTTCGGTGATAAGTTTTCCGTTTGCATCCAGATGCTGAACCCGCTCGTTTAACACCGAAACATCCACTCCGGCCACATACACCTTCTGCCGGGGTTCAGACACAATTGGACCGCCCTGAATAATTTCTGGTGGTGTGGGGTATTCAACCGATCCTTTTTCCTCAAAATCCACAGGCTGACCGGTTTCCGGATCAATGATCTCCTGGTCTTCTTCGGGATGAATATCCTGATCCGTTAATTCTTCTTCGCCCTTAACTTCCTTAATCATGACCGGGTAACCGTCAAAAGCCGGATCCGCGAAAAGATCCGTCACATTGCGAAAGTCCATAATGGCAAAGAACGTTTTGTCATAATCTTCGTTAATACGAGTCCCGCGTCCAATGATCTGCTTGAACTCGGTCATTGACCTGATGTTTGAATCAAGCGCGATCAATTTGCAGGTCTGCGCATCAACGCCGGTGGTCATCAATTTCGACGTGGTAGCGATAACCGGATATCGCTCCTCCGGATTTATGAAATTATCCACTTCTCGCTTGCCTTCGTCATCATCACCGGTAATGCGCATGATGTATTTGTAATTTTCAAGGGCTAAATCTGAGTTTTCAATAACCAGTGCCTGTCTCATGCGTTCAGCGTGTTCAATATCCACACAAAAAACTATTGTTTTGTCAAAACGGTTAGTTTTCCCCAAATACTCTGATACTTTCTTGGCGACAAGCTTTGTCCGCTCATCAATCACAAGGTTTTTATCAAAATCCCTGGTGTTATAAATGCGGTCTTCAACCGCAATGCCGTCTTTATCTGTCTTGCCTGCTTCCGGACGCCAGCCTTCAAGGTCGGTATTGAGTCCGACACGTATAACTTTATAGGGAGCCAAAAATCCATCCTCTATACCTTGCTTGAGTGTGTAGGTATAAATAGGTTCGCCGAAATATACGATATTGGATATTTCTTTTGTTTCCCGCGGTGTTGCAGTAAGGCCGATATGCGTCGCGGAACTAAAATAATCAAGTATCGCTCTCCATGCGCTATCAGCGGCCGCGCTTCCACGATGGCACTCATCAACAACCACAAGATCAAAGAAATCCCGGCTGAATTCTTTGTATGCGTCCTTGTCCTCGTTATAGTTCGTTAACCCTTGATAAAGGGCAAGGTATATCTCAAATGCTTTATCAATCTTTTTCTTTTTTATGACAGTCATCCGGTCTTTAAAGTGCTTAAAATCATTGCGCTTGGTCTGGTCTATCAGAACATTGCGGTCGGCCAAAAAAAGTATGCGTTTCCTTCGTCCGTTTTTCCAAAGTCGGTAAATAATTTGAAAAGCGGTGTATGTTTTACCGGTGCCGGTTGCCATAACAAGCAGAATCCTATTTTCACCACGCGCGATTGCTTCAACTGTTCTATTTATAGCTATCTGCTGATAGTAGCGAGGCGCGCGCCCAGAACCATCAAAAAAGTAATCAAATGTGGCAATTTCTTCCTGCTCCGTGGTTTCAATCTTTTTATATTTCTTGTAGATACTCCAAAGCTCTGAGAGGGAAGGAAAATTGTCTAAAGACAATTCTTTCTCGATTTGCGCAGAGAAACCAGAGCGATCATACTGAACAAAGCCATCACCGTTTGAGCTGAACGCAACCGGAACATCAAGTATCTCTGCATAGCCCAACGCCTGCTGTAATCCAGCTCCTATGGAATGATTGTTGTCCTTTGCTTCAATAACAGCTATGGGAATATTCGGCTTAAGGTAGAGAATAAAATCAGCACGCTTTCTTTTGCCCCGGGTGGTCTTGTTGCCTTTGACAAAAATTCGACCATCTGTAAAGAAAACCTCTTCACGGATTTGCTTTGCAACATCCCATCCGGACTTTACCAGCGCCGGCAAGATGAACTTCGTGCATATATCTCTTTCCGACAAATCTTTTTTATTACTCATTTGTTTTCTGGTCCCGTTTACTCTTGTCAGTATTTAATTTTTTTAATCCGTGGGCGGGGCGTTTTAGGGTAAATTCATGGGCAAGGATTATTTGATAAAATAAAGAAATATTAGAATTTAATGTAGGCAGATTAAATTCCTCCAAATGTGCTGGCATTAGTCCAATTTCTTATGTTAATTAAAACATTATAAGAATTCTATCCGATTCTTCATTTCCTCTGGCGATAAAATTTCAGCACAAAGTGTTAATCTCCTGATACACTCACCAACACTCAATTTATTCATTTCAACAAATATTATTCCCCGGTGATTTTTTCCCCCTCTTACTAACTCTTTTGCAATTTTTAAAAAATGATGGTCATGGGTAAAGATAACTGCTTTTATAGATGATGCATACTTAAAATTTCAATATCAGCGCTGCCTGTCATGCCTTTTTCATATGCAGAAAAAGCCTTTACTCCACGTCTCTTTAATCCCTCAGCAATACGAATATCAACATTTTCATCGGTATATATTTTTAATCTTGCCAACTTTTTTCTCCAGAATAGAAGAACGCATTTTCTTCATACCTTCTGTTTCTTGAATTGCTGCTTTCCATGCGCTATCTATATCGCTCTTGTGTTCATAGTAGTATGAAAGTGCATCATGAATTTGTGGCAGGTTTATCTGTGGTAGTGCAACTATTATATCTTCGGGAGACTGCCCCATGATTTCATATCGAATAACTATGTCCAGCACTCGGATACCAGTGTCTGAAATAACAGGCGCACCACCTCTTATTTTTTTATTCCTTGTGATATAAGGGTGTTTGATTTGTTTCATTATCATGCTCATTACACATCCTCCTTGTTTTCACTTTTTAGAGATTTAAAAGCGTATTCATAATCTTCAAGAAGTTCTTCTTTATCCATTCACACCTCCTCTTCTGCCTTATGATAGGCATACAAGGTACTAATTTCATTTTGCTTTTTGTATATTATAACATTTATAACTCAATCAGATAGTTCTTTCTTTTCTGCCTTTATTTCCTCCCTCTTGAAAAGGCAAAAGGGATGGGAACAATAACTGCAAGGTTGTTACTGTCAAAAGGATTGCGCCTCTTGAAAGGGGGCAATTGAAGACAAACAAAGCCGCATCTATATGGAGAGGATTAAGGCCAACGGCAGAAGAAGCAAGGGTTTAATTTAATTTTTTTAATTCGTGAGCTGGGCATTTTAGGGTTAATTCATGGGCAAGTATTTTCTGGTAATATAAAGGAATTGTATGCATTGAGGTAGTCAATGTTTTTCTCCTAAAAAGCAACATTTATATACTTCGTTTGCTCTCAAAAGTCAATGGTTTGTTTATTGGGCGTGGATTCATGCTTTCGCAGGAATGACCCCTTAATTTTGTTGTTTACTATAAAAATTCATTTTTTCTATGCATGTACTATTAATTCTTCCTTCATATAAACCCTATACAACTTACTGTAAAGACCGCCTATCCGCAGCAATTCTTCATGTGTCCCTTCTTCTACCTTCATGCCCTTGTTCAATACAATAATTTTATCGCAGTGCAGGATTGTTGATAAACGATGGGCAATTATAATCGTCGTCCTCTCTTTTATTACCCTTTGAATTGCATCCTGTATAAGCACCTCAGAAATCGGGTCCATACTTGATGTTGCCTCATCCAATATTATTACACGCGGGTCATATAGAATAATCCTTGAGAGTGAAATAAATTGCCGTTCACCGACAGAGAGATTTGCCCCGCGCTCAGCTATTTCCGCATCTAATCCCCCTGGAATGCGCTCTATGAAAGGCATTAACCCAATCGTTTCTATCTTCCCCAAAACCTGTGAATCAGGCGACGGTTTAAACAGCGTTATATTGTCTCGCAATGTACCCGCAAATAGAAATATATCCTGACTCACCAGCCCAATTACATAACGCAATCCTACTTTTTCTATCTTCTGAATGTCATACGTGTCAAACCAGATTGTGCCTTTCTGAATCTCATAAAGGCGCGTTAAAACACTTGCAATAGACGTCTTCCCGCTGCCCGTCACACCTACAAGCGCAACCGATTGACCTGGCTCGATATGAAATGAAATATCCTTTAACACGTAATCGTCGCCATTATATGCAAACCAGACGTTTTCAAACCTTATCTCGCCTTTAAAATCATTCTTAAATACCTCTCTGGCAGGATTTGAAATAATGTAATCAACCTCAGACGGCTCCTTCATAAGACCAAAAATCCGTTCTGCCGACACCATTGCGCCCTGAAATATATTGTACTTTTCCACTATATCCCTGATAGGTTCAAACAAATCATGAACGTACGCCAGGAATGCTACCAGCACCCCTAACGTTAAAAAACCATGCATATGCCTTACGGCGCCATACCACAGCACAAGACCGATTGCAAGCGCACTCACCATATTAATCATCGGTTGAAATACCGCAAAATAACGGATGTATTTAACCTGCTCTTTCAGATAATCATTGTTGATTTCATTAAATTTATCATAAAATTTTTGCTCTTTATTAAATAGCTGAATAACCTTCATCCCCGTTATATTTTCATTCATGGATGAGTTAATACGCGCCAGTTTGCGCCGTATCTCACGAAACGAATTCTTCATACGATTTCCAAACAAGACCGCAATTATCACAATAATGGGAAAGACGCCAAGAGTAATAAAGGCAAGCTGCACATTTAGCATAAACATAGCCACAAATATACCGATAATTATGCAGATATCCCCGATTACCACAATAACACCGGCAGAAAAGAGTTCCCCAATCGCCCCAATGTCATTGGTCAGGCGCGTTACAATCCTCCCGACCGGATTCTTGTCAAAAAAGGAAACTGGGAGCGACTGCACGTGTCGGAAGAGTTCCATGCGCATATCCAACATAACCTTCTGACCAATCGCCTGAATGTTGTAGCTCTGCACAACTATCAATATTAATCGCAGCGTCTGGATCGCAAGCAAGGATAACGCTATCTTATATATCAAAGACTTATCCCCTTTAGTAATGCCATGGTCTATCGCATATCCAAAGAGGTACGGACCCATAAGAAAAAGAACAGTAGTAGCTATTACCATAAGGACTGATAATAAACCAGATACCTTATAACGCATAACATAAGACAGTAATTTCTTTACAACTGTCCTGTTGTATAACTTACCGGATAAAATGTCTTCACTAAAAAATTCTTCTTGCTTCATAATTACAGCCCTGTAACACTATCTTCTTTTTAATTTCAATACACAGGTTCTAATTTATCCCCTCCAGTTTTTCTTCCAGCGCTTCTTTTGTATACAGTGAATTATACAAACCGTGCAACTTCATAAGCTGCTTATGTGTGCCTTTTTCAACAATCATGCCGTCTTTCATAACCACTATAAGATCGAAATCCCTGACCGCAGGCAATCTGTGAGTCGCCACGAGCAAAGTCCTGCCGGGGAAATTTTTTAAAATGTTTTTAATTATTACATCTTCTACACGCGCATCAACTGCGGAAAGGCAGTCATCGAGTATAATAATATTCGGATTAATAGCCATGGCACGGGCAATGGAAATTCGCTGCTTTTGACCGCCCGAGAGATTAATTCCTCTTTCGCCAAGATAACTCTCAAACCTTTGTGGAAGGTCTTGTATCTCTTCCTCCATTGAAACCATACTGGCAAGTTTCTGTCCATAATCATTACTGCAGGCGGTTTCCACGCCAAATAACAGATTGTCTCTTATCTTCTCTGAAAAAAGAAATGTGTCCTGCGGAACGAAACCGATATACTTACGTAATAATTTTACGTCTATTGCATTAATATCAACACCATCAATAAAAAGATTACTATCGTTCGCAGAAATAATACGGGGAATCATGCTAATCAGCGTGGATTTCCCGCTCGCGATTGGACCCACTATGGCAATGCGCTGCCCGGCATCAATTTTCAGATTTATACCCTTTAATGCCCATTTCTCCTGATTGTCATACCGATAATTTGTGTTCCTGAATTCAATTTCGCCGCATGATATAGATTGTTTAACTACATTGTCTTTGATAATTATTTCAGGTTTCTCCTCCATTATCTCGTCAATGCGCTTCATAGAGGCCTTACCCCGTTGTAAAAGGGATAAACTCCAGCCGATGGCAGTCATTGGCCAGACCATCATTGATATATAACGCTGAAAGGCAACCAGAGTACCCAGCGTAATAATTCCATCAATCACCATCTTCCCGCCCATTGAAAGCAGGATAACAATACCCATATAGGTAATATATTCGAATGCAGGACCGAGAAGAGACTGAGGAATGGCAAGCGAAAGATTCTTTTTCATAAAGTCTCTGCACAAACCCATAAGATTTCTTTCTTCCTGTGAAGACATATTGAAGGATTTTACAATACGTATACCTGACGTATTTTCCTGCACCTTCTCACTAATCCTCGAAAATTGTTCCTGAACATCGTGAAAACGCCTGTCAATAACGTCCTTGATTTTATAAGCAATAAACGGCGTCAGGGGCATCAATAAGAAGGTATATAAAGACAGCTTTGGCGACAAATAGATTATTATCGGTGGTATTACGAAAAAATAAAATATGGCGTCTAATCCTATTAGCAACCCCGGGCCTACTGCCATACGAATAGCGCTGATATCGTTGGTTGCCCTCGACATCAGGTCGCCCGTCCTGCTTTTTTGAAAAAATTTCTGGGAGAGCGTCTCTAGATGTCTAAAAAACGCCATGCGGAGGTCGTATTCGCAGCGAAACGATGTGCCAATAAAATTCATGCGCCACAGGTATCTGCAAACACCCTGGCAAAGACTCACAAACAAAAACAATCCTGAAAGGACTGCAATTTTTGTAATATTAACTTCTTTTGAGAGAACGTCTATTGTTTCCTTGATAATGAGCGGTGGAAAGATATTGATAATATCCACAGCTAACAGGGAAATCGTGCCGATAATAAAGTATCGCCTGTATTTCTTTATGAAAACCCTGTAAACAATATTTTTTTCCAGTAATTCCCGTAACTTTTTAAACAGTCCGTTCATTTGTTTCAACTCAGTATTTTGAAAATTCCACAAGGTTCTGCAATCCGAGACGCCAAATCAGAACCATGCTGGTTCAGCACTGATTTACAGCAATCAGATATTTTTCCTATATTTTGCAATATCACTAAAAATATCATTTATATCTTATAATAGAT
>MHYY01000033.1 GCA_001830285.1 Planctomycetes bacterium RIFCSPLOWO2_12_38_17
AAATTCTAACTGATTTCGCCCAATACCTGTCCTGAGCGTAGTCGAAGGATTTGTAGGGCGGGAGGAATTCCCCTCCAGACCTCCATCCACCCACAGAAGCGACCCGTTCGGATCGAAAAACTTCCAAAGAACCCGAAGAAATACCTGTGTTGAGCATGTCGAATCCATAGGCTTAAACTTCATTTCGTGTTAAAAGCAGGCTTCCCGTATTTTTATATTTGAAGATTTGATTGTATTTGTTAGCATACTATTGATTTAATCAAAGGTTAATATGGCAAAGATAAAAGATCTACCGATCCATAAACGACCAAGAGAAAAGCTATCTGAAAAGGGAGCCGAAAATTTAAGCGATGCCGAGCTTTTGGCAATCCTGATCAGGACAGGCAGAGCCGGCAGAAGCGCTTTGGATATTGCCAAAGACACTCTCAAAAAATACCCTTTATCAAAATTATTAGCTGTATCTAAAGATGATTTAGTTTCCATTAAAGGATTGGAGGAAACCAAAGCCATCACGATTAAAGCCGCGCTGGAGCTTGGCCAGCGGGCGGCAAATTCATTCAGCGATGCATTACCTATCCTTGATTCTCCCAAAGCCATAGTTGCCCAACTTGCTGATTTGCGCGATAAGCATAAGGAATATTTTATGGCTCTTTATCTTAATGCCCGCAATCAATTGATTCACAAGGAGACAATTTCTGTTGGCACTCTGACCGCTTCACTGGTACACCCACGCGAAGTTTTTGAACCGGCTATTCGGCATTTTGCCTCGTCGGTGGTGCTTGCTCACAATCACCCATCAAATAATCCTGAACCCTCAGAAGAAGATGTACAACTTACAGAAAATCTTGTCCGGGCAGGTGTGATATTGGATATTGCCTTGCTTGACCATATCATTATTACGAGCAATGGTTATACAAGTTTTAAAGAGAAAGGATTACTTTTTAAGTAAACCCCGTTAGATAGTAAACATCTAATGGGGCGAGCGGTTTTCGCTGATGGTGGCTTTCTCTAACGGGGTAAATGAAAACTATGTCACAATTAGAAAATATTGAAGCAATAGAAAAAAGATTGTGGAGCGCGGCGGATACACTTCGGGCAAACTCCAATTATGCCAGTAATGAATACTTTATGCCGGTGATGGGTTTGGTATTTTTGCGTCATGCGTACAGCCGTTATTTAGCGGTGAAAGATGAAATCATAGCAAGCTTGCCTACGAGAAGCGGTAAAACGCCAGAATTAACCAAAAAAGATTTCAGCAAAAAGTCGTCTATTTTCTTACAACCCAAAGCGCAGTTTGATTATCTGGTATCCCTCAAAAATAGCGATGACAGAGCCAAAGCAGTTATTGAAGCAATGGAGTCCATAGAAGAAGACTACGAAACACTCCGCGGTGTGCTTCCCAAAAAAGAATATCGCGATCTGGATAATGAAATTTTAGGGCAACTCCTTCGGGCGCTTAATCCTGAAGAATTGAAAAAAGTGTCCGGCGATGTATTTGGCCGTATTTATGAATACTTCCTGACGCAGTTTGCCGATCAAAAAGCCCGCGACGGCGGTGAATTTTTTACACCGGTTTCTTTGGTTTCGCTTATCGCCAATGTGCTTGAGCCGAAAAAAGGCACAATGCTTGATCCTGCCACCGGCAGTGCTGGCATGTTTGTGCAAAGCGCGCAGTTTGTCGAAAAACTGCACCAAAACCCCAACGACAAACTGAATTTTTACGGAATGGAAAAAAACGCCACCACCATCAATCTAGCTAAAATGAACTTGGCAGTGCACGGGCTTGTGGGAGATATTAAAAAAGCTATCTCTTACTATGAAGACCCGCATAATTTGTTAGGCAAAACCGACTTTGTAATGGCTAATCCGCCGTTTAATGTGGATGAAATTGATGCCGATAAAATAAAAAACGATCCGCGCTTGCCCTTTGGCCTTCCCGGAGTGAATAAAAAAGGGAAAGTCTCCAACGGAAACTATATCTGGATCAGCTATTTTTATAGTTACCTGAACAATAGAGGGCGTGCTGGTTTTGTAATGTCTTCGCAAGCCTCAAGCGCCGGTCAGAGTGAAGCCAAGGTGCGCCAGAAACTGATCGAAACCGGCGATGTGGATATCATGATCGCCATCCGCTCTAACTTTTTCTATACCCGAACCGTGCCGTGTGAATTATGGTTTATTGACCGGGCTAAGCCCGATCAACCCTCATCCCCGACCCTTCTCCCAGAGGGCGAAGAGGGTAGGTCAAGGCATTACCATGGGGGATATGATTTTAGTGGCCTTGTGCAGCGCGCAAGAGAACTGCGCAAACAGCAAACACCGGCAGAAGCTCTGTTCTGGGAGATAGTACGGGACAGGCAGTTCCTCGGACTCAAATTTCGCAGGCAGCATCAGGCAGGCGATTACATCCTTGATTTCTATTGTCATGAAGCACTCATCGCTGTTGAGCTGGATGGTCCCGTTCATGACAAACGTAAGACAAAAGACGCTAATCGAGACGCTTATTTGAAATCACAAGGTATTAAGGTTATTCGCATAACGAACCATGACCTGCTGAACAATCCCGAACAAACACTTCAAAGGATATTAGAGCAACTCCCCTCTTCAGGTGGGAGAGGGGACGGGGGTGAGGGTAGATTTTCCGGGCCGCTAAACAGAAAAGGGCACGTTCTGATGATAGATGCAAGGAACATCTATAGAAAGGTAACACGGAAAATCTATGACTTTAGCCCCGAGCAACTGCAAAATATTTTATCTATTATTTGGCTGTATAGGAGCGAACCAAAGCGTTTTCATGATTTGGTAGCGGGTTATCTTTCTCAATCGCTTGATGAATCGCGTAAGTGTTTTGTGATGAAAGATAGCGAAGGCAAGGAGATTAAACCGATTGGTGATTATGCAGAAACATTTGCCAAGTTGAGAAAAGAAATTGAGCCGTTTATTGTCAGCTTGCCTGAAGACGGAGAGCAGGCAGAAACGCTCGAACAGACGGATGAAAGCATGAAAAACTTTTCAAACGGCATAAAAGAATTTGAAAATAAATCAAAGCAGGAAAATAAATGGTGGAACGAACAAGACCGCGACAGTGTTAATCTCCAAAAAACAGTTGAACGCTTAGTGCCGTTTGCCGAGAAGAGCCACAATTTACTCAAAGAAGCCGAGTTGATGTATCGGTTGATGAACCGGTTGATTGATCTATGCCTCAATTCACTACAGGCAAAAGAAAGCGAAAAGTGGGACACACGACTGATAACTAATCTTAAAAAACAAACCGAAGAAGCGCGTGACAAGGCAATCGAGCAGCTCAAAAAGGTGCGATATTTCTATCACCAAGCTGAGTGGTTGACGGTGCGTTTCCCAGAAGAAAAACTGCGTGATGTGGAAGGGTTGGTAAAACTGGTTGATAGAAAAGAACTAAAAGAAAACGACTGGAGTCTAACGCCCGGGCGGTATGTGGGCGTGGCGCCGGAAGAGATAGATGAGGACTTTGACTTTGGCGAAGCCATGCGGACTATTCATTCTGAACTGGAAGACTTGAACGCCCAGGCCGCTGATTTGGCGGAAAGGATTAGCGGGAATTTTAGGAAGTTGGGGATATGAAGAAGGGTGGAAAAGATATGCGTTCTTTTGCGGAGACATGGCCGAACATAGTATTTATGCAGCAGGGTGCTGCACAAATACCATGGAAGAATTTGTTACAATGATAACAAAAATGAGGAAGGGGGATAAATCGTGAATAAGGAAATTGACATTTATATCGTTATGATGATAAGATTCTCAAAAAGGGGGTATTTATTATGAAGATAATAACCTTAAAAAGTGACTCTCCAGAGACTGTGGTTCCTCTTTTAAAAAACGCAGTGGAGAGGGAAAAGAAAATCATTATCGATACTATCAGGAAGACTAAGGAGAAGATTAACTCTCTCACAGAAATGCTCGGAGTTGATACTGATAAGCTAATGAAGGGAGATGTGGAACATACAGAGGCCAACGACATGCAGCTTATTGAACTCGAAGGGGAGATGGAAATTTTAGAGCATCTTGAAACTGAACTTAAGGCGCTTGAAACAGTAGAGATATGCAAATAAGAGATTATCTGGAGAGTATCCTGGATATAATTTCAGCAAGTCCCTATGTCGAATCCAAAAGCATCTCTTTTGAAGAACGTCCACCCAATGCAGCCTATATAACGGGCATCCTCGCCTTCATAAATGGTTCAAAGCTGCACTTTAAAGAATTCATTGTTTGTAAATCAGAAGATATTATTTTTTTAAAATACGCTTATCACTACTTAACACAAGATGGCGCCTTCATTTTTCGGTATGACAATGCACTTGACCCGAAAGCTAAAGCAATGGCAACATATCCCGCACACAAGCACTTGCCTGGCCATCTTTTGCCTGCCGAAAGGCCTTCAATGAAAGATATTCTAAAGGAAATCGCAAATTTGATGGAGGCACAGAAATAAGAAGGGCTGCCGGCGTGAACAAATTAAAACCACCTATTGCACCGGTAAGCGGAGAATTGCCCAAAAGTTATGCGTCTGACCTGCGCGTAATCTGCTTTTATGCGCTCTTTTGCGGAGGCATATCCTAAACAGCAAATTGTGAAACAGGTTGTTTCACAATTGCCTTGAAGAGATAGAAGCTGAACTGATGCGGAAGGGTGATAAATCATGAATAAGAGTTCAATTTACCCCGTTAGATATGATAAATTATCTAATGGGGTTGAGGTTTCAAACGCCCAAGCCGATGATTTGGCGGAAAAGATTAGCACTAATTTTAGTAAGCTGGGGATATGAAAAGTTTACAAACACTATCAATAGAAGAAATTTCAAAATCGATTCGATATGGTTACACTGCCTCAGCATCAGACGATGAAGTTGGTCCAAAATTCTTGAGAATTACCGACATTGTGCCCTCACAAATTAATTGGGAAACCGTTCCTTATTGTATGATTGATGAAAAGAACTTATCGAGATATTGCCTTAAGCCGGGTGATATTGTGATTGCACGTACTGGTGCTACAGTTGGATATGCGAAATTGATCCGTGATGGTGTCCCGTTATCTATTTTTGCATCTTATCTCATACGAGTCAGAATTGATCCTAAGAAAGCATATCCTGAGTATATTGGAAGAATTGTTGAGTCTGATATTTATAAACGATTTGTTATGTCACGCATTGGTGGTGCAGCTCAACCAAATGCTAATGCTAAGGTTTTATCTTCATTTCGATTGCCTATCCCAAAAGAAACAACCCAGCGCTATATCGCCTCCATCCTCTCCGCCTACGACAACCTTATCGACAACAATCGCAAAAGAATCCAGCTTCTTGAAGAGTCGGCGCGATTGCTTTTTAGAGAGTGGTTTGTGTATTTCCGCTTTCCCTTCGACTCCGCTCAGGGCAGGCCGGGGCATGACCCCGTTAGAAAATCCGATTCTAACGGGGTAAAGATTGTTGACGGCGAGCCAGAGGGGTGGAAGAAAATGCATTTATCAAAATTGGTATCTACGCAGTATGGTTATACAGAAACTGCTTCGCAAGAAGAAATAGGTCCAAAGTTTCTTCGTGGAAAAGATATTAACAAAACATCATATATTGATTGGGCTTCTGTTCCATATTGTTCTGAAAATAAATTGGATTTTAGAAAATTTTCGCTATCAAATGGAGATATCATAATTATTAGAATGGCAGATCCCGGTAAGGTTGGAATTGTTGAGAGAGAAATAAAAGCAATTTTTGCATCATATCTTGTTAGATTGAGGATTGTTGATGATAGAATTTCATCCTATTACCTATTTTATTCATTGAATGATGATAAATATCAGGGCTTTATAACTGGGGCTAGCACAGGTTCAACTAGAAAAAGTGCTAGTGCAAAATTACTTGTGGATTATAATTTATTAATTCCACGTAAGGAAATAATTGACTCTTTTGATAAACAAATTGTTCCCCTTAGAAATAAAATTAATATTCTTTTACAGCAAAACCAAAAACTTGCCCAAGCGCGGGATTTGCTTTTGCCGCGGCTAATGAGCGGCAAGATTGACCCCGTTAGATAAAGAAATACATACAGTGGTAAAAAAATAAAGAGAGGCGAAGTTGACCATGTTTTATGTTTATATTTTACAAAGCAAAAAAGATAAACAGCTTTATACTGGATATACAAATGACCTTAAAAAACGATTGTGCGAACACAATGTGGGTAAAGTTTTCTCAACAAAAAATCGTATTCCCTTTGAAATAGTTTATTATGAAGCATGCTTAAATCAACAAGATGCAACGCATCGGGAAAAATATCTTAAAACTGCTTGGGGTAAGCGATACATAAAACAAAGATTAAAAAATTACTTAACAGGACATCTTGTTAGGTAAAATAATAACTAAATATATGATTCAAAATTATCTAACGGGGTTAAACGAAGACACATTAGTCCAACAAACAACCGCCGATTACCTGCGAGATAAACTTGGCTGGGATTCGGTGTATGCATACAACCAGGAAACCTTTGGGGCGGATGGTCTATTGGGGAGAAATTCCGACCGCGAAGTGGTGCTCACACGCTATCTCAAGAAAGTTCTTAAAAAGTTCAATCCCCATCTTCCTGAAACCGCCTATGATGAAGCCATACGGCAAGTGGTGGATTATTCCCAGAGCCAATCTTTGTTGTCTTCTAATTTTGATAAATATAAACTGTTCAAAGACGGTGTGCTGGTTTCTTTTAAGGGAGAACATGGCGAGATCAAAAAAGAGCGGCTGAGAATTTTTGATTTTAATGAAGCGATCAATAATGACTTTTTGGCAGTACGCGAATTATGGGTGCAGGGCGATCTATACCGCCGTCGTATCGATATTGCCGGGTTTGTAAACGGTATTCCACTTTTGTTTATTGAGTGCAAAAACATTCATAAAGACCTAAAAAACGCCTACGAAAGAAACTTTGGCGATTATAAAGACACTGTCCCGCACTTTTTCCATCACAATGCGATCGTCATGCTCGCCAATGGTGACAAGGCAAAGATCGGCTCTATCACCAGCGGATTTGATCATTTTCATGAATGGAAACGATTGTCCGAATCTGATCCGGGTGTGGTGAGTATGGAAACTTTGCTCAAAGGTGTGTGTAATAAACATAACTTTATTGATATTTTTGAAAACTTCATTATCTATGACAATTCCACCGGTAAACAGATAAAAGTGTTGGCAAAAAATCGTCAGTATCTCGGCGTGAATCAGGTAATAACCGCGCTGACCTATCCACAAAGGCAAAAAGGCAAGCTTGGCGTTTTTTGGCACACGCAAAGTTCGGGCAAAAGTTATTCTATGGTGTTTTTCACCAGCAAAGTACACCGTAAGATCGGCGGAAACTATACTTTTTTGATTTGCACCGACCGCGAAGATTTGGACACCCAGATTTATAAAACATTCGCCGGCTGCGGTGTGGCTGATAACGATAAAAATCCATGCCGTCCAACAAGCGGAAAACACCTGGCTGAACTGATGACGCATCATAAGGCGTATGTCTTCACTACCATTCAAAAATTCAATCAAGAAGTTGATCCAAGTGAGGGCTATACCAAACGGGATGACATTATCGTAATTACCGATGAAGCGCACCGTACTCAATACGGGACCCTGGCTTTGAACATGCGCAATGCCCTGCCAAACGCCAACTTTATCGGGTTCACGGGTACCCCATTATTTAAAGATGATGAGATTACTTCAAAGGTTTTTGGTGACTATGTTTCTACCTATGACTTTCAGCGAGCTGTAGAGGATAAGTCAACAGTACCTCTCTATTATGACTCGCGGGGTGAGACTCTGGGTGTGGCAACCAATGATATTAATGAGAGGATTGCTGAAAAACTGGAACAAATTGAAATAAATGACATTGATGTAAGCCAGCGACTGGAAAGAGAGCTAAAGCGGGACTACCACATCATTACAGCGGAAAAGAGGCTCAATCAGATCGCCAGAGATTTTGTTGAGCATTACACAACCTCATGGGAAGCCGGCAAGGCGATGTTTGTGTGCATCGATAAATTAACCTGTGTGCGGATGCATGAATTGATCGGGCAATACTGGGATCAGAAAGCAGAGGAAATAGAAGAATCCTGGAAAATGGCCACAGGAGAAGAAAAGGATTATCTTTCCAATCAGCTCATCTGGATGAAAGAGATAAAGATGGCGGTAATTGTGAGTGAAGAGCAAGGCGAGGTAGAGAAGTTTAGAAAATGGGGTTTCGATATCACGCCCCATCGGCGACTTATTAAAAATGGCTTTGAACTCTCCGAGGGAACGCGAATTAATGTGGATTCTGCTTTTAAAAAAGAAGAACACCCATTTAGAATTGCAATAGTCTGCGCGATGTGGCTGACCGGGTTTGATGTGCCGAGTCTGGCGAACCTCTATTTAGACAAACCGCTCAAGGCCCATACGCTAATGCAGGCGATTGCCCGCGCCAACCGAGTCAACGGGGATAAAAACAATGGCCTTATTATTGATTATTGCGGTATCCTCAGGAATTTACGCAAAGCACTCGCTACCTTTACCGGTACAGGTGATACCGGCAGGACTGGCGGACTGGGGCCGGATGAATTGGATCCAACCAGAACAAAAGAAGAATTGCTTGCTGCCTTAAAACAAACGATTGATTTGGTGAGTACATTTCTCAATGAAAGCAAAGCTTCGCTTGATGCGATAGTCAATTCTACGGGTTTTGAAAGAAACAAGGTGATTGTCGCGGCTAAAGAAGCGGTGAACGAAAACGATGAAACCAGAAAGAAATTTGAGGTCATGTGCCGCGAGGTATTTATTAAATTTAAAGCGTGTTTGACTATTCCCGGAGTAAATAATTATCGCAACCACTATAACGCTATAAATATCATCTACAAAAGCCTGCAAAAAGACCGCGATCAAGCGGATATCAGCGATATTATTAAACAACTGCATGAAGTTATTGATAAGTCAATTACTGTTAAACGTAATGGATATAAAGAACCCAACAAACCGTATGATATTAGTAAAATTGACTTTAACCGATTGCGGGCAGAATTTGAACATGCTAAAACCAAAAATACCACTGTGCAAAGCCTTAAAAGCGTAATTGAGAAAAAGCTGGAACGGCTCATCCAAAGAAATCCGCTCCGGACAGATTTTCAAGAACATTATGAAAAGATAATTGATGAGTATAATAAAGAAAAAGACCGCCAAAATATTGAGGCAACTTTTGAGGCATTATTGAAATTTGTGCAAGAGTTGGACGAGGAAGAAAGCCGGGCAGTGCGGGAAGGGCTGGATGAGGAGACTTTGGCTATTTATGATCTTTTGGTAAAACCAGATTTGAAACCCCAAGAAATCCAAAAGATAAAAAAGGTAGCCAAAGAGCTACTGGAAACACTGAAAGAAAAATTGAAGGATTTGTATAAGTGGCAAGACAGAGAGCCTACAAGAGATGATGTGAAAGTATTAATACGAAATTTCTTGTGGGATGAAGCAAGCGGCTTGCCCATAGAGTATTACACTCAAAACGATGTAGATAAAAAAACCGAGGCTGTTTTTTGTCATGTCTATCGGGCATATCCGACCGTGCCATCACCGTATTATGCCACTGCCGGGTAGGGTTTTCTATGCCATTTTGCCATTTAGGGACACATCCCTTCTTTGGTCTACCTTTAGATCTAAAGCTCTAAGGTCTTCAACATTTCTCTAATATTGCCTGCTTTTACTTACGGTAATGCTTAGTGACTGCAATTACTTCTACTTTATCCTCAGGCAAGCAGATGAATAGCACTCTATGCTTTTTATCTATTCTAAATGAATAAATTAAACGATGCTTGGGTTTTAATAACTCGGTATTCAGGGATGGATGAAAAGGATTATTTTCAAAAAGTCTTTTTGCCTTTTACCACTTTTTTGAGATGCCATGCCTCTGTATGTATTCTTTGATGTCATCCCTTAAGTCAACAATGATGGACATAATGTCCTATTTATATACTGAGGATCTTTTTAAACCATCTTCTAAGTCTTTTAAAAAGGTATCTTCGTATAAATCTGTTGCTTTAAAGTCAGACAGGATAGAATCAATTTTACCTTTTTTAAAAGGACTCAATTTAACACGCTTTGTTCTGAGTCTTTCTAATAACCTTGTCCTCTCTTTTTCTGTTAACCTATCAATGAGATTATAAAGAG
>MHYY01000034.1 GCA_001830285.1 Planctomycetes bacterium RIFCSPLOWO2_12_38_17
AATTCCTATATTAAGACTTAGTTTTCAATGCTGATACAATCTGCTTAATAGTATAATCAAAAATAGATAAATAGTCTTCTACTTCTTTTTGCCCTCCAACCATGATCGGAAATACGACAATCTTTGCCCCCGTTTGAGATGCCGCAAATTCCGGCGTTTTGCGCTCCCGAAAGGGTTCTATAAGAATGAGTTTTACTCCCTCATTTTTCATCATGGGAATAAGACTGTTGATATGGGTAGGGGAAGGAGGAATTCCCGGCTTTGGTTCGAGCGTCCCTGCTACATTCAGATTAAACCGATTTGCGAAGTAGGAAAACGTTTTATGATAGGTAACGATTTTTGTCCCACGAAATGGCTCTAATGTCTTTTGCCATTCGGATAATTTCTGATCCAGTCTTTTTAGAAAACCCTTTAGATTGTCCTTATAATAGGCACAATTTGACGCATCGATTTGGCATAACCGCTCACAGATATGTATTGCGACTATCTTCCCATTCAATGGGTCAATCATGAAATGGGGATTTCCCATGGGGTGGACATCTCCCATGGCGCGATCTGCTGTGGTAGGCACTTCTATTATAGGAACTCCTGCAGAAGCAATCAGATATCCCTTCTCTCCTGAAAGGATTTTTTGGTTTCTTGCACCCACGACCAGATTTGGCAACCAGCCGATTTCCAGTTGTAATCCACCCTCGATAAGCATGTCAGCCTTATTCAGTTTAACGATAAAACTGGGTTTTGCATCCACAAAGTGCGGGTCCTCCGTAGGTTTCGCAATACTCGTCACCTCAACTTTATCTTTGCCGATTTCTTTTGTCACTGCGCCTATATCTGGTGTTGACGCTACGATATTTAATTTTGCATGGACAACAGATGCCCAGCCTATTACAATTAGCAAAAAAAGACATATTTGATATTTTATTTTCATGACGAACTCCTTTTGGACGCAGATAAACACAGATGTACACTGATTTTCAGAATGCAAATACTAAAAGATAAAATTATTGTCCGTCTGTATCTGCTAAAATCTGTGTCCTGATTAATTCAGCTAAAATTTATGCGCCCCGTGAGAACCGAGTAGAAACTCAAATTGTAAAAAGACAGAATGCTCTGTACCATTATCTTCCAGAATATCATCATAATTATATTGCAGCCTTATTTTTGAAAATTCCGATGGAAAGAAGGTAAGATTCGGCGAGAGCCGCCAGCGTTCAAATCCAAGAGGGTCAATAGCCCCTTCTTCACCATCTACATAGTCACCGCGAAGCCCGGCAACCCAGCGTTTCTTAAATCCCCATGTAATCTGAGAATAAGTACCCCAGTTATTCATTACTTCATCTTGTAAATTATTAATATTATCAGCGCCTGCTTCAAATCGCCTAGACATCACCTCTGTTTGCCATCCTATAAAGGGAAAACCTCCTGATGCATACCTCGATTTCCATTTCCAGAATAAGTCTAAACCATAAATTAAGGTATCCTCATCAGTGCCTGTTGAATTAGGTCCCATTGCGGCTGATGCCCCTAACAAAATGGTTTGCTCATCAGTCAAATCAAAGGAAGTTGCAATACGCGGAACATAAAGCATGTCTCCCATATTACGCACACCTGTATCAACAGCCTCACGACCAAACAACCCTTCCTTATTTCTAAAGCTACGAACAGTTTCTCCCTGACTGTCCTGTACGGTAAAGAATAATTCCGTATAGTTGCTCGAGGGTGCCAGCCATGAAAGACGTGCTCCAGGATTTCGTAACCCGTCAGGGCTTAAAAATCGGCCATTGATTAACGGCTGATCTGCAAAATCCCATGCATGTGGATGAAACTGATTCAATCTGCCAAATTCCGTAAAAAAAGTACCTGCCTTTACTTGTAAATTCAAAGGCAATGACATTGAGGTCAGATATGCCTCTTCCACTTCAAGAAACGATTCCCCGTCTTTATCAATCTGAAAGACGATATTAGACTGACCTTTGAAATATGGGTCTATTGCGCCTTCAAATACGGTTTCCAAATTTTGGACAGTAAATCCACGTTGATTCGGATCGTGACCACCCGTTTCAAGTTTTCCCAAATCCTGAGCTGTCGAGCCGCCTGCCGAAAACAACCCGTCGAAAGAAATATTCATATAATTCTTTCCCATGCTCCATACGGTAAGAGGCTGTGCTGGAGACCATTTTTCTGCCTGTGAATCTGACAACTGTCCTGTTACCGTAGTCTCTTTATAATTTGAATTTAATGACGTGGAAGTTTCATCCTTTGAAATCTGTTGTGAAGAAGGGGAATTTGTAATTTCACCGGTTTGCAGAACTACAACCTTTTCATCTTTGTTAACAGTTGAAACCTTATGAGTATCTTTTTCAATACTAACGTTAGCTGGTTTTTTCTCTTTTAATGTTTGTCCACTTTCTAATTCCGATTTTTCCCTTTCAAGAAACGCTATCTTCTCCTGCATTTCTTTAAGACGCGCATCATAATCCCATTTCATCCTCTGTAAAAGCTCCTTCATACCCTGAAGTTGGCAAACAATTTCATCGAATTCATCCTTTCCGATACGAATTTCTTCTTCGTCTTCTTTTGTATCGTCTGATACAAGCGCACCCTTAATATTACTGTTAGCAGGTAATGCCGTTTCACCGTATACGCAACCTACAATGCTTCCAATACAAAATATACATAATGTTATTATAAAACTTATCCATCCCACGTTATTCACCTCCAAATTAAATTTTGGTGAAATAGATTTTATACTAAACCAATAAAAATCTCTGAAACTAATCGAGACAAAGATTTTACTACAATAAATTATGGCTACTGAGTTCATGCTTAAGAGTTTCAAACATATAATGGCGAGATGCTTCACTACGTTCAGCACGACAATTTGTTATTCTGAGCGTAGTGAAGAATCTAATTTAAGCTAGTTTAAGAAATCGCCTTTATCTGTGTTATTTTTAAAATGCCTGTTTTTTACATACCTTTGCACAAACAACTCATAACTTTGGATAGGTAAAAGTATGTAATTTATGTAATTTTGACTGAGTTGGTAGTCTTACAAATCAAATATTGTGGGTTAAACACCAAATGTTAAAAGAGGCGGGGGGCGAATGGTAAATTTATGAATTGATGAAGAAGCGAGTTCTGGATTTGAATAACAAATAACGTTATCATTAATCCAGTTAAAATATGCCTTTGTTGATTGGAGTTTTATTTGTGTTGAAGGGGTTTTCAACCATTTGCATATTTGACAAGTTTCAGCGCTGTGTATTTCTTTACCCTCTCCTGCACAGAAATGTAAACCATCGGAATTATTACATAACTGTCTTGGATTTTCACAGTGCCTAACGTCGAAAATACTTTCATGAGCACCCCCAATTGTTAAGCATAATATAAAATATGGAAGGAGTATTAAGACAAAAACAAGGTTTGTTGAATATTTATTGTTAATAAGATGCTTTAACACCATATTATTAGCCCATGTAAAGGTTATTCTTACTATCAAGAATGCTAATTACTTTTTTAATTTAAGTCAAGCTAAATATTAATTTATAATAGATTAGCGAATGTCGTTATCCTCAAAACCATATATATGCTCAAAATAGACCCTCAGTATCTCTGCCACGCTCCATGCCTGAGAAATACACCCACGCGGTTTATGAGGCGCATCGCCATCAAATATTTCAGAAATTGTTCCAAGACCTGACTCAAATAGATGGGCATAAAATGGCTCAAGCAAGCCCATGACGTATTCTATGGTATTTTTATTGCCAGCATACGCTCTTACATATCCAGAAATATATGGACCCATCAACCATGCCCATACCGTACCCTGGTGGTATGCCTCGTCTCTTTCGTAAACGTTACCACAATAACAGCCAATATAATATTTATCTTCTGGTGTAAGCGTTCTCAAACCGTATGGCGTCAAAAGGTGTTTACTTACTACGTCTGTAACATTCCTCCATCTTTCCATCAACAGCACAGGATACGGCAGACTGACAGCAAATATCTGGTTTGGACGAATGGCAGCATCCTTCAACTCATTGTTTATATAATCATAAAGGTAATGTCCTTCCTCAAACCAGAAAGATTTGTTAAAAGATTCTTTTACTTTATTAGCAAGGGTGTTGTAACTATTGCAGTCTTCTTTGAAATTCATTTCCCTTGCAAGGTATGATAAAATTTTTAAGGCGTTGTACCATAGTGCATTGACCTCCACTACCTTTCCCATGCGTGGCGTTACTACCCAATCGCACACCTTTGCATCCATCCATGTGAGTTGTACACCTTCAGCGCCCGCATAGATTAAACCATCCGTATCCATGTGGATATTGAATCTGGTTCCTTTTTTATAATAAGCTACAATCTCCCTTAGCGTCTCGTAGAGATTGTTTTTTATGGATTTCAAATCCTTTGCGAATCGCAAATATTGATAAACTGCGTTAATAAACCATAGTGAGGCATCAACTGTATTGTATTCTGGTATTTCTCCATAGTCTGGGAATCGGTTTGGTATCATGCCTTTGTCAACGTATCTGGCATAAGAAAGTAATATCTCCTTTGCCTCCTCAAACCTTCCCTGAACAAGGGTAATGCCCGGCAGTGAAATCATTGTATCCCTGCCCCAGTCTCCAAACCAGTGGTATCCTGCAATAATACTTTTCCTGTCATTGCCGCACTTAACGATAAAAGTATCGGAAACAGATAACAATGATTCAATCAGCCTTGTAATTTTTTCTGAATTTGGTAGTTGCTTAGTATCGTCATATGCACGTCCCTTCTCATAATTATTATCTCTACCGTACTCCAACCGTTCCTTATTTTGTGACTGGTTGCTGTTATGTTGTACTACGTACGGATATCTTCTCCTGCGTTCTGTCTCTTTTCTGAGCAACTCAAAGACATCAATTTTATTATATTCATGAGTTGATGCGACAATGTAACAGTTTGTCTCTTTATTCAGATCAAATGACAGGGTAAAGGGGCAGAAGAGGTCTTCGTGTGCCTCGAGTCCACGCTCGATTTCCCTTGGATACTCCATATTTTTATACCAGAACTGTGCCTTTTCCACAGACTCCGCATTGTGATACACATACATGGCTGGCAGTTCTTCATAAGGTTGCAAACATATACTGTTATCAAGCATTTTATGGTTGGTATTGAAGGTTGAATTTTGATGGGTAAGCCAGTGATAATCTCTGAATGCAACCATAAACCTTATATTCAAAGAAATTAAAGTAGTAGAGGGTGATTCTATATTTCGGTTTATACGATACAAAACCACTGTGGTATTTTCTCCATGTACCATAAACACTAATTTTTCGATACTCATTCCATTTATTAAATAATTAAAGGTGGGAAATGGATTTAGGCTGAATTGTACGAGATGGTTATACCCTTCTGGATAAATTGTATTAGGATAAATATTGGTAGACAAAGGAAATTCTCCTCCTTCAATATACAGAAATTCTTCGAGTTTGGACAGTAATAGTGTCCGTCCGTGTGGGGGAGGTACGGCAGCAATAAGCAGACCATGATACCGCCTTGTATTTCCACCGATTATCGTAGAGGAGGCATAACCGCCAATCCCATTAGTCTCTAACCATTCCTTTTCTATGGCATTAGTAAGGTCATGACAGATATCTTTATTGAATAATATCTTCATATTTATAAGCCTTTTTAATCTGTTTTGGTGTCTTTTTATGTTTTATCATGAACTTTGATTCTATCAGCATTTCTGAGGCTTGCAAGGGAATTCATTTATTTTCTGTTTGTGTTTGTTTTTACTTCTTTTTATGATTAAGTACGACTCAGGTACGACATAAACTTGACCCCCAGGGGGGATTTTCTAGGAGATACCAATATATATATTAGACTCATTATTGGACGCAGCAAATTTTTTGGAATTGACCTTTCGTATACTTTGATAAGCCCAGTACGGGTTTTAGGGAAATGTTTTATTTCTGAAAACTACCCATTAAAACAGCGTTTTAGCCGTCTAGAAATGACTCTGAAAAGTGTTTCTGTGCTTAGATAATAACTAAAATACGGTTGCAATAATTGTTTCAGGTGGTATCATTATGTAATGAGTAGGGTTGAAAAGTTATTAAAAAGGTTTCTGTCTAAGCCAAAGGATTTTACTTATAATGAGCTTAAACGGCTTCTGGCTGGTTTTGGTTATGAGGGTATAAGCACAGGTAAGACGGCTGGATCAAGGTCAGCGTTTATGAATCCAAAGACTAAGCACATTATCAAACTGCATAGACCACACCCAAGACCTGAGCTTAAACGGTATCAGTTGGATTATATAGGAGAAACACTTAGGAACAAGGGGGTAATACAATGAAGGATGTCTTAACGTATAAGGGTTTTATTGGTTCTGTTCATTTTAGCGCAGGGGATAAGGTGTTTCATGGCAAGATAGAGGGTATAGATGACCTTGTAACATTCGAGGGCAAAGATGTTGATGAGCTTATAAAGGCGTTTCACGATGAAGTTGATGATTATATAAAGCTTTGCAAAGAGCATGGCAAAGAGGCTATGAGGTCATACAGAGGCGGTTTTAATGTTCGTGTATCGCCTGAAATACACAGACGGGCAGTTGAAACGGCTATCAAGAAGGGTATGTCATTAAATCAGCTTGTTCAAAAGGCTATAGAAAAGGAACTGGTGCATAAAGAATAATGATTAATTAAAATAACCTGTAATGGTCATGTCATTATGGAGATAATATTATGGGTGCAGATATGCGCTCGTACATAAAGGCTTCCTGAAACCTTTAGAGAAAGAGGTGTAAAGCGATATGAGGGAGTTTAAACAATAGCCTGGTATGTTAGATATGGCATATCAGGCTTTTTTCCCAATTCATTGTGAAAAACTGGGTTATGTGCTGCACATTACCCATCCTCTTAATAATACCCCTATAATTTCGTGCCGTCCTTTTCACTTTCTCTCTCTTTTAATGTTCAATATAGCTCAATCTGCAGCAAGCGGCATACTCAATTTCCAATCAAGAATCATATAAGGTATTTAAGGACATGGGAATCACGTATATATTTATTTCTGCATGTTTGTCGTTTAAGCTACACGACATGTACCAAAGTTCCCCATTCGTGGAGCGGATACATTATGGCTTTAATCCAAATGAACTATATGAAGGAACTGCGCTCGTATACAAGGTAAAATAAAAATAGAATGGAAAAAGGCTGTTCATATCACAACGACGGCTTAAAGTATTCGTCCTTGTCTGGCTTCTCTGGCTTTGCGTCTTTTGATAATTTCTTTTTTCTGATCTCCTCTGTGTAACCCCTTACCTTGTTCGACACGCTTTCCGGAACGACAGAGACTATGGTCTGCATGCCTTTCCCAATCTGGTTTGCAATCTTTGAGGCATTGACCTTGTCACACGTCGGCCTGGTGCAAAATAACAAGACGCCGAAGATTATTACGCCGCAAAAAACAGGGCAATCTCACACCAGACGATCAACCGCTTGATGAAACTGATGAAGCTATCGAGATAATAGATGTATCTGAACACAAACCACGACACCCATTGTTTTGATGGGATGTCATGATTTATAAGGCTTACGAGGCTTTTAAATGTGTCTTTAATAAATAATATTCTTCACATTCAAATTGCTTTTTGGTTAGCCGTATACTTTTATAAATTTTCTCATATTTTATCAGTATTTTTAAGGGTTTTAATTTGATTATTTTTTACTTTAATCCATTGTTTTATTCCTTTATACTTTGATAAAGAGTTTTACGACGGGGATGATTAACAGTCAAAGCAATCACAAGAGAGTATAAAAATATAACACCCTCCCTTAATCCCTCCCATCAAGGGAGGGAATGTTCCCTCGCCACTTGTGGGAGAGGGTCTGGGTGAGGGGTATTTTCGTGTCAATACTTTAATAAGGAATACTCAACCATGAAATGTCCACACTGCCTGGAATCATTTCACGATTTCTACGAGGTAATACCTGTTGGTAACGACGCAGACGGTAACTGGGGTGTTGTAAGCAGGAAGTGTCCATCCTGTGAGCGAGTGGTGCTTGTTTTGGTGAATGGCAAAATTGGTAGCATTGGAGGCAGGTCCATGCTAGAGTCTGTCAAAGGCGAGCGCTTGATTTATCCGAGAATCCCAAGCCGTGTATCACTCCCAAAGGAAGTGCCTGAAGAATTTGCCGAGGTTTACAGAGAGGCTTGTGTCGTTCTTTCCGATAGTCCAAAGGCAAGTGCTGCATTAAGTCGTCGCTGCTTGCAGCGTCTGTTACGAGAGAAAGCACATGTTAAGCAAAGCAATCTCACCAATGAAATCCAGGAAGTGATAGATAGTGGAAATTTACCGTCATACATAGTGGAGGCTATTGATGCCGTTCGAAAGATCGGCAACTACACGGCACATCTCATCAAGAGCGAAAGGACTGGCGAGATTGTGGACGTTGAGCCAGGTGAGGCAGATTGGAACCTTGATGTGTTAGAAGCACTCTTTAATTATTATTTTGTTCAACCGGCAACAATAAAAAAGAAACGGGAAATCCTTAATCTCAAACTTAAGGAAACCGATAAAAAGGGGATGAAAAAGGTTTAGATAAATATTGGCTATAATAGTTACAAACACTTACAATATTACGATAAATTAATTGAATGCATATAATGGCTAATTGCAAGAGCAAATTCCTGCAATTAGCCTTTTTATTTCGAGGACGGAAAAAGGATAAAATTAAATAAGGTATCAAAATTATTACCCAAAAATGTCTGTTAAACATACACCTTCAGTCTACAAAAACTATTTTAACAAAAATGAGTATTTGATTAATAGCCAAAAAATAGTATATTGAACAAAATTAGATTCTTCGCTTTGTTCAGAATTACAATTCTACTATTACGTGTCATTTTGAATAGTCTGTCCTTGTCAAAGCCGAAGGAAGCGAAGCGATAGATGAATCTGCTTTGAAATGCCTTAGCATAAATTTATTTAGTATTTTTATGATAAATAATACTTGTGTCTCTATTGTCCGCTGTGTGTCCTATAATAAAGGAGATGTACTTTCAGCTATTGAAAAGACTTTTAATTACTTTGGCGGTATCAACAGTATCATAAAAAAGGGAACCAAGGTACTTCTGAAACCAAACTTTATTAGAGAAAGTAATCCCGAAGAATGCGCAATTACGCATCCTGCGCTTCTGATGGTATTAGCTGAAAAAGTATTAGAAATGGGGGCAACTCCCGTTATAGGCGATAGTCCCGCCTTTGGCGCAGTAACGAAGATTGTCAGACGCGCCGGTCTTGAAGATTACGTAAGTAAGCACGGTATAGAAGTTATAGAACTTGATAAACCGGTGAGAATAAATGCAAAATGCGGGACAAAATCATTTCCACTTTCAATTTCACGTAAAGTA
>MHYY01000035.1:0-3364 GCA_001830285.1 Planctomycetes bacterium RIFCSPLOWO2_12_38_17
TTCCCAATGACATATCAGGCACTGCTCTTTTACCGTTGCATAGCCATTGATACCAGCCACAATCAAACCAGCATCGTATTGTACTTTTCGTGCCGTAAATGGGTCCTTCTTCAATAATTCTTTAAATGCATCTTTGCCCTTACCTTCATAGTTCTCTTTTAACTTTTTTTGCTCAGAACCAGCACCATGACATGCTTCACACGCAACATTTGGTATATACTTCTTACCAACTTCAGCAATTTTTTCTCCAAGAGCGGTAGCGTGACATTTTAAACAATCCGGGTTTTCTGCATCAGGTGTGCCTTTGAGCCTTTTTTCCCAAGTATTTGAATGTAATCTTTCTTTATATTCATCTCCCTCAAAACAACCCTTACCCATGTGACATTTACAGCCACTGTTTCCTGTATACTCAGCGCAAATAACCTGTTTCTGTAAAGAAAAAGTAAAAGCACTTACAGAAATTATTATACCCCCTAAAAAACACCACGCAACTCTACCTTTTAACATTTAAATCTCCTTTACGTAATTCACGAAATACATTAACACATACTAATACGAAAATTTAATTTAAAATATGTATATTTTTATTACAAATATTTTTAAAACAAAGTAGCGTAATAAAATATCATTGTCCATTATTACTGTCAAGAAAAAATTAATATAACATCAGCTTTTTGATAATAAATTCTCGACAAAAATGGTATTTATATTTCCACTTGCGAATTGAGGGTGTGAAATCAATTCTAAATTTAGAGGTATTGTTGTTTTGATTCCTTCAATAACATATTCACTCAATGCTCTTTTCATACATGCAATTGCTTCTTCACGTGTTTTTTGATAAACGATCAATTTTGAAATTAAAGAATCATAATAAGGCGATATCTCATATCCGTTATGCGCATGGGAATCTACTCTAACTCCGTATCCACCAGGTGTATGATATGCTGTAATTTTACCGGGTTGAGGCCTAAATTCATTTTGGGGATCTTCTGCATTGATTCTACATTCAATTGAAACACCCTGATTTTTTATCTTTTTTTGTTTCAAATTTAATCGTTCACCACTGGCAACTCTTATTTGCTGCTTAACAAGATCAATACCCGTTACCATTTCTGTAACAGGGTGCTCTACCTGTAACCGCGTATTTACTTCAATAAAATAAAAATTACCCTCTTTATCTACCAAAAACTCCACAGTACCGGCATTTGTATAATTTACAGCCTTCGCTATTTTTGTTGCCGCCTTGCATATTTCTTCACGCAAACGTTCTGAAATACCAGGAGAAGGAGATTCTTCTATAATCTTTTGATGCCTTCGCTGTAAAGTGCAATCTCTTTCCCCCAAATGGAAAATATTGCCATAGTTATCACCTAATATTTGTATTTCAACATGCCGTGTATTTTCTATATATTTTTCTATATAAACCGAAGGGTCCTTAAATGATGCTTCTGCCTCACGTTGAGCAACTGCCAACGAATTTACAAGACTTATATCATTATGAGCAACGCGCATCCCACGTCCTCCACCACCTGCTGATGCTTTTATAATCACTGGGTACCCAATTTTATGTGCAACTTCAAGTGCATGTTGTTGGTTTTTTATAACAGACTCACTACCGGGTACTACAGGAATTTTATTTGCTATAGCAATCTTTCTCGCTTCTGTTTTATTACCAAGCTTCTTTAATACATCCGATTTCGGTCCAATAAACACTATATTTGATGATTCACATACTTCTGCAAAATGGCCAACTTCTGACAAAAATCCATATCCAGGATGAATGGCTTCTATATCTGTAATTTCAGCTGCACTGATTATACTGGGTATATTCAGATAACTACCTTCTGCATCCTCAGGCCCTACACATACAGTAATATCTGCCAGCTTTAGGTATGACGCCCTTTCATCTGCTTTTGAACATATAGCGACAGTCTCTATCTCCAATTCGCGGCACGCCCTGATAATCCTTAAGGCTATTTCACCTCTATTGGCAACCATTATCCTTGAAAACATGCTTAACCGTTATCCGAAAGTTAAATTCTTAAATTTAGTTCAATATTGAATGTGCGAGGCAAATAATTTGAGATGTAATAAAACAAATACTCAAGTAACATTCGTTGTGGGTTTTACACGAAACAATGGCTGTCCGTATTCTACAGCCTGTCCATCGTTCACATACACTTCAATAATTTCACCTATAGTTTCAGCCTTTACTTCATTCATTATTTTCATTGCTTCAATAATACAAACAACAGTTTCCTCGTTTACAGAGTCGCCGATATTAACGCATGGGTCCGCGCCGGGGGAACTTGCCCGATAGAATGTCCCAACCATAGGCGAAACAATTTCCACAAAATTTCCATTTTCTTTTGATTCTGACGATAGACAAACTTGCTCTGATTTTGGAGGTGAAATTGGAGATGGTGTAACTTGAGGGATTATGTGAGCATACCCACCCTCACTTTTTTTCAATCTTATTTTCGTATCGTTTTCTTGAATTTCTATTTCGCTCAACTCGTTTTCGTTCATAATTGAAATTAGTTGCTTTACTTTATCTATAATATTCATTAATTATTCCTTATGAGGAGTTAATTATAAAGGAAAGCCTGAAAAATAAATTAGGTAAAATTTAGCTAAATGTTGAATTTTAACATCTATGCAAGAAAAGGATTGATACAAAGTAGATATGTTATCAAATTATTTATGTAGTATTTAATTTTTAAAAACAAACTTTTGCTTAACTTATTATTAGCTCTGATAAATTTTTTGTTACACTAGTTAAAATATCACACCCGTTATATGTTACTAATACCATATCTTCTAAACGCACACCACCAAAATCAGGTATATAGATTCCTGGCTCTATCGTAAATATCATACCTTCCATTAAAATATCACAACTTCTTTTACTAATAGAAGGATATTCATGCACTTCTAATCCTATACCATGTCCAACACCATGACCAAAATACTTACCATATCCTTTTTTCTCTATATAACTTCTTGCCGCATAATCTATGTTCTTTGCCTTTTGACCAGGTTTAATATTATCAATCGCAAAACTTTGTGCATCTAACACTATTTGGTATATTTGTTTGTATTTTTGAAGTATTTTATCTATGAAAACAACCCTTGTCAAGTCGGAATTATAAAACTGAAGGCGTGCACCCCAATCAATTAAGAGAATATCGTTTTCTTTTATTTTTTTATCTGTCACACATGCATGTGGAAGAGAAGTCCGTGCACCAGTAGCACAAATTGTTTCAAAAGAGCTTTTTGTTCCACCTCGTTTTCTTGTTTCAAATTCTAAAGCATCCGCTATATCTTTTTCAGATAAACCTATCTTTATCTTTTTCCTGACCTC
>MHYY01000035.1:3381-22743 GCA_001830285.1 Planctomycetes bacterium RIFCSPLOWO2_12_38_17
AACTTCTCACAGATTGTCTTAATTAAAGAAGTCTTTCTTTCTACTATCTTAACCCATGGGGTATCATATCTTGCCTGTTCTACATACCTAAAATCTGTAAACAAATAATCATTGTTCCGAGTAATGAGAAAGACACTCTCGGAACCAGTAAAGCCTGTAACATATCGTATGTTTGTCTCATTTGTAATCAAAAAGCCATCTATTTTTTCTTCTTTTAATTTCTCCCTCAGACTATTTAAACAATCCATAGTTTATTGACTATATGCGATTTTATAATTTATTTTTACTCTTCCTAACATTTTCAATTAGAATTTCAATTAATGACTTAAATTGGTTATCACTTTCTATCTGCTCAGTTATTTTCTTTATCGCGAACATTACTGTAGTATGCTTTTTACTGCCAAAATAATTCCCAATCTGTTGATACGACCAATCAAGAAGCAATTTCATTAAATACATACATACTTGACGTGGAAATGAAATAGATTTTGTTTTTTTGCTCGAATGAAGATCGCTTCGCGCTATATTAAAATAATTCAGTACTATACCTTCAATATCATTGACCTTAATAATTTTAGACTTATTAAAAAAGAATTCACACAAGACTTCGTTTGCCAATTTCAAATCAATCTTTCTCTCATTAAATTTGGCATGCGCAGATAATGTTATTAAAGAACTTTCAATTTCTCTAATATTATCGATCAACTTTTCGGCGATAAATTCTAAAACCTTTTCTGGAAAATGAACATCGAACTTTGACGCTTTTGATCTTAATATTATTAACCTTGTTGCATATTCAGGCTTATCAACTTTTACAACCATTCCGGACATAAATCGGCTTGCAAGATTTTCTTTTAACTGTCCAATCATTTTTGGATGTGCATCGCTTGCAAGTATTATTTTCTTAGATAATTCACTCAAAGTGTTAAATGTATGTAAAAATTCTTCCTGCACACCTTGTTTATTTGAAAGAAAATGAACATCATCTATAAGAAACATATCAACGTTTCTATATTTTTGTCTAAATGCTTCTGTCTTACCTTTTTGTAGAGAATAAATGAATTCATTTGTCCATTTCTCAGCTGGCATATATACAGCACTTATGACTTCTTGCTCTTCTTTTATACGATTACACACACCCTGTAAAAGATGCGTCTTTCCAACACCGACACTGCCATGAATAAAAAGAGGATTGAAAGTAGGTTGTCTACCCCTAACCATTTCCAAGGCAGCTGTATAAGCAAGCCTATTGCTAGGACCAACAATAAAATCCTCAAGACGTAAAACCCTATTTAATTTTAAATGATTATTAATAACATCTGACTTTTTTTCATTTTGAATTGTTTCTATTAAGGGAAGATTCTCAACATTTGAATTTTGAGAAATAGAAAAAGTAATATCAACATCTTTTTTATTTCCCAGCCTACTAAAATCTTCTTTTAATAAACTTGTAAAATTTTCTTTTAGCCACACCTGTGTAAAAACATTAGGGACTGCAATATTAACATTACTTCCATCAAAAGATTCAAGCCGGGTATTTTTAAACCACAAGTTAAATCTTAGAGTACCAACTCTATCGCGGATATGCTGAAGAACTTCGTCCCAGATTTTCGAACAAGAATTCATTTACAGACCTTGTAGAAACGCTAGAAATGGTTGAATAAATAATAATATTATGTTTGAAGGAGGGAGAATATTATCAGAAGGTTTTCAAAGTGTCAAAGTAAAAAGATGTTCTTTTCTTTGGCATGCAATAATATAATTCATAACACTTCATTCATAGAACAATTAAAAAATGAAAATTAATTAAAATAAATTTACAAAATAAATTTACAAAATACCTCTTTTTTTCTATTTAAAAAATCACATTTGTAATAGCGCATTATTATAACACTTATGGAACATAAAATTTTATCTCATAATTTTACCATTTGAAAATTAAAATATAAATTTGGTACTCAATTAAAATAATTATTTTCATTATAATATATTTGTGAATAACCTGTTCATAAATTGTTAACAAATGAAATTAAAACATTTACAAATCTTTAGTTTTCAACCACATAAATTTAAACCAAATAATTCCATTCTAATAATTTAAACGTTAATAATTTATAGTATAAATTTATTTTATACGCCTTTTTAATTCGGTAATATAATTTGACAAATATTTATACAAACACTTCTTCTTACGCTGTCTTTTTATTGACAGAACGTATCCTGAAAGAATAGGAAATGCTATAGTAGCGTCACTGTAAACAACTACATGATTCTTTATTTCTTCACTTCGTATCTTCCCCCATGATATTGCCTCTGTAGGCGTTGCCCCTGAGAGTCCACCCCATTGCGGTGCGTCTGTTGTGATTTGAATGAAGTAATCATGTCCTCCTTTATTAATACCTAATATTTGTGCAAGTGTTGGTTGTGTCTGCATGTAAAAATTTTTTGGTGAACCGCCACCGATACTAATTACACCGTTCTTTCTACTTTTGAATACTATGGCAGTGCTTTGAAGGACATCAAGGTCTGTATCAATTATAATACCCCTATTCTTAAGCTTAAGATAAGAGAGATTCATTCCTATAGATGAATCACCTGGTGAAGATACAAATACTGGAACATTATACTTCGCTGCTTGTGCTACAAAACTCAGATGGGGCGATGGAGTGTTTTCTAAAACAGCTTTACCTAAAAGATAATGAAAGTCAGCTGTCGAAATTGGTTTATCTATAGAAAATCTTTCCGTAATTTCCTGAATAAATTTATCTGTCTTAAACAATAATTCATCAGTAATAAAGATATCATAGATTCTTTCTATTCCAGCTTCATAAAGCTCTGTATCATCAACCCTAAAATCGCCCTGATGCACCGGTAAATCTAAAGCGAAATGTAAATCGTGATATAGATTAGCGCCAGTCGAAATGATAAAGTCCACAAAACCATTTTCAATAAGAGAGATAATTATACCTCCCATTCCAGTTGGAGTCATTGCACCAGAAAGAGTAAGACCTACAGTAGCATTCTCATCTATCATATGACAATATAATTTACATGCCTCTGCCAATCTACCTGCATTAAAAGCACCTGACTTACTATATTCATTAACAAGGTCTTTAATATCCATGTTTTTCTTCATGGACTGTGGAGATATTCTCGGTTTGCATAGATATTTATGTATTAAATGTTGTTGTTTTGACTTCTTAGACATTGCAGTTTTAAACCCTTTCTTATAATATTCTTCGTAATTAAAGATATTTCAAATTCATTTTTAGCCAACTGGTTAAAGCGTGAGGTGTGAGTATATAAAACTGTTATAACTCCGTCAAACCAAAAGAATTATATTTTAATTTATTACTTATACCAATTAAGCACTTTCTTTACCTCACCAATAACATCTTCCACATTTATATTTATAAAGCAATCTTTCGAAACACAATTCACCCTTTCAACTTCCTCACAAGGATTGCATTGTAATTCTTTATATATAATTTTAACCATTTTCCCACGTGGTCCCCAAATAGCAGGATTAGTAGGACCAAAAATAGCTATTGTAGGAACCCCAACAGCAGACGCCAGATGAGTAATGCCAGAATCGTTTCCTATAAATAGATTGCATCGCTTTATTACCGCAGCCAGATGAGGTAAGGCAAGATTTTCTACAATGAAAAAACTACCTTTTAGTTTCAACTTCAACCTCTCAACAATTTTATAATCCGCAGGACCTGACACAACAAATACATTTGCCCTCATTTCGTCTCTAAGCCAAGTTATTAAATCGGCAAAATATTCAATATGCCAGCATTTCTGCTTGCTTCCACTGCCTGGATGGACAGCTACTGACATTTTCTCTGAATTCTTAATACTACTTTTTGTAAAATTATCACTAAAGAGCGTATCTTCATCATTCAAATATATCTTTGGAATTTTATCAGTGTATTTTATTTCAAATTTATCTAGTAGTCTCAGGAAGTGGTCAATTATATGAACATTTCCTTCAGGAGATGGGAATGGGTCATATTGGACTATATTTTTTGCACCTAATGCCGCAAGATTTTTTAATAGAACCTTTTCTTTATCTACAACAAATGAAAAAACAATATCAGCTCCGCCAAATTTCTCAAACAAAAATGTAGTATACCTCGGTGTGTTTGTAAAAAGGGTTGAAAATTCTGCTTGGTCGAATCGGCTTGTAGCATCTGCATAAAAACGGCCATTTACAATCTCAAGATACGATGAATAACCAATGATCTCAACTCTGGCATTGCAAAAATGTTTACGAATCGCACCTAATGCCGGCAGGGAAACGATAACATCGCCAATTGCACCCGGTCTTATTATTAAGATGTTGTTTATTGTTGATTTAAAATCAGGACTTATTATTGTGGATTTAATAATGGTAGGATATCTTACAAATAATTTTTCTGACTAAAGAAACTATGCTTGTTTTCAAGGATGAAGATATTTCCAAGTTCAATCTCTCTTCTTCTTTATCATCTCAGATACATTTTCAAAGAACTTGGGGTTGCCATCTGCGGCTGCTCGTTTTTTTGCCTCTGTCTGAATTTTTTTCACATCAAGAATGTGACCCATGCACTCCTCCGCTGATTTACACCACTCGACACAGGTAGGAACCTTATCCTTAAAAATAGTAGTGCCGCATTTATGGCAATCTGCTTTTTCTTCATCACTCCATATCTCTACAATAACACCACAATTATGACACTTACGTTCGATAGGTTCAGGTGTGGCATTTCTAATACTACCTGGACACCTCACTTTACTCATTATTTATCTCCATAGATTATGATAATATATGCCAAGACTTAAGTACTTGGAACTGAAATTACATCAATTTAATGAATATCATTATTTAACGTAATCTTAAACAAAATATTAAGCCAAATTGTTTCTCAGGTCAAGTATTTTTTAGATACTTGCATTATTAACTTGTTATTAATGAATTAGCACCTTAGATTTTGTAACTATTAAGAATAATTTGCTATAATTAATGAGGTAATTGTGTACTAATATTTACAACTATATTGGTGAACAACAAAAATGAATAAATCATTAACACGTGAAGAAATGCGGGAATTAGATAGAAGGACTATCGAAAAATATAAAATTCCTGGGATTATCCTTATGGAGAATGCAGGAAGGAACGTGGCTGAAGAGGTTATTAAGATGATAAACAATCCTGAGGAAGTAAAAGTGGCCGTTTTATGTGGAAAAGGGAATAATGGTGGCGATGGGTTTGTAGTGGCTCGACATCTTCACAACCACGGTATTTCTGTATGCGTCTTCCTAATCACAAGAATCTCTGATATTTTAAAAGATGGAGACGTCTCTACAAATCTACATATTCTACTGAATATGAAAATACCTGTTATAGAAACCTATGATATCAAAGGCGTTAATAACATCATAAAGGAATTAAATAATTATAATTTACTGGTTGATGCCTTGTTTGGAACGGGGCTTTCGGGAGATGTCCGTGAACCATTTAAAACACTTATTAATGGTGTTAATAACCTGAATAAACCTGTTGTATCCGTTGATATACCTTCCGGATTAGATTGCAACACAGGTAAAATCTTGGGAACCGCCATTAAAGCTACAAAAACCGTAACATTTGCAGCACCCAAGAAGGGTTTTTACTCGGAAGACGGACCACATTATACAGGCGAGATTTTGGTAACAGATATCAGCATCCCTAAACATTTGTTAATCTAAACCCTGATAATTCTCTCAAATTATTGCAAATATTATTCAACGTGATTTTTGAAAATCATTTAGAAAAACAGTCAGACTGTACCTTCGCATGGTACGAACTACGCACAAGAGGACCAGATTCGACATGTTTAAACCCCATTTTTATTCCTTCATTCCTTAGCATCTCAAATTCCTCAGGTGTATAATACTGTTGTACAGGTAATGCATTTTTTGACGGCATCAAATATTGCCCTAATGTAACTATATCACAATTTACCTCTCTTAAAGCCAACATGACTTCTATTATCTCGTCCAATTCTTCACCCAGTCCCAGCATTAATCCTGATTTTGTAGTTAACAACGGATTTATATTCTTTGCCCTTCTCAACAATTCAATAGAACGCCTATAGTTAGCAACAGGTCTAACTATTGAATAAAGTCGTGGTACTGTTTCAATATTATGATTTAAAACATCAGGTGGGATATCAAGTACAATTTTTAGCGACTCAATATTACCTCTAAAGTCTGGAATTAAAACCTCTATCTTACATTCATTAATACGTTCTTTAATATTCTGAATTGTCTTCGAGTAAATAAATGCACCGCCATCTTGTAGGTCATCTCTCGTTACCGAAGTAATTACAATATATTTTAATTTTATCCTTTCAACAGCCTCAGCAATTCTGTATGACTCTTCAAAATCCACCATAGATGGATTACCCTTTTTTATACCACAAAATCCACATCGTCTGGTACAAACATCACCAAGGATAAGAAACGTTGCTGTTCGTTGTTCAAAACATACGCCAATATTGGGACAGAGCGCCTCTTCGCATACCGTATGTAGCCTGTTTGACCTCAGAATAGTCTTTATATTATGAAAATTTTCACCCGAAGGTAATTTTATTCTCAGCCAGTCTGGACGCATAATTTCGAGCTATTTCTTTCTCCTCAATATGTTTTGTATCTCTTCATCCAATCCCTTTCGCCATTCAATATATTTTCTGGGAAAAGGTCTGTCTCTTTTTAACATGTTGTATAAATAATTAATCCTTGATTCCACCATAACTTCTGCGAGTTCTTTATTATCATGTATATATTTATCTATCAAATCCAATATCCTGTCCTTGTTGTTGTAAAACTTTTCTATTATGTCTACGATATGCGGCATATCCTGAACAACAGTTTTACTAAAGAAGATTATTATCGAGTCAGGGAAAGACAGGATATCCTCGTCTTTGGATATTACAAGACACGCGTTATGGTCTACGGCGTGCATCTTGCCGTCATTTGTAAACAATACATTCTCCAAGTGTCTATCGCTATTACCTATCACAAAATCAAAAATTCTCAGCCGTTCAAAATCCTTCTTCTCCTGGTCTGTAAATTTATCTATGTGAAACCCATCTTTGGCGTCTTTGAGCCACTCCTGAACTGAACCGTCATACCGAATACCATTAATCGTGTCATCTATAACCATTGTCTTTGGAACCAACCCAAGTCCTACTATTTTGTCAATTTGATAAGTAACGGCCTCACGTATTGGCGTATCGGGATTTTCTGCCATCCAGTAATGGCGTATATCGCATTTAAATATCACTGCGCTACTATCTTTAAAAGTTATTTTTTCAGGACCCCTTGGCCCTCCCATCCATCTATCATAATCAATATGATCTATCTCCCTGTCCTTAATACTACCGAAGATACCTTCTTTTATCCAATCTTCAGGTATATTTTTGTGCCCATTTTTTATATTCTCATTTTCTTTTATTTGAGTCATAAAATTTGTCTTTATAGCTTATATCTATATTCGAGAAAACATTATTTTCATTTTGATAAATGAATCGTTTGCCTCATATGAAAAAAAGACTTTTGATTGTGATGGACGGCTAATCTTAACGTTGAATAATTTCACAACAATTCTACTGACTCACTAAATTATCACACTCTGCCATAACAGAATAAGCCTTTTGAACTATTGTATTCAATTTAATTGACGTTACTTGTACTCTAAAAATATCACTATAATGATAAACAAGACTATCAAAAACCTCTTTAATATCTACGTCAGCATTTAATAACTCACTGATAGACGTAATCCTCACTCCTTGAATACCACAAGGAATTATATGGTTGAATGGATTTAAATCATTATTTACGTTCAATGAGAATCCATGCATGGTGTAACCCATGGCAATTCTAACACCAATAAATCCAATTTTAGATTTGTTTACCCATACGCCCGTATATCCATTCCTGCGTATTGCCCATATACTATAATCTGAAAGCGTCCTTATCATTACTTCCTCTAGCATACGCAAATATTGATAATAATCTTTTGTATAGGTACTCATTTTCAAAATTGGATAACCAATTATTTGACCCGGGCCGTGATAGGTAGCCAACCCGCCACGATCTGTTTTGTAAACAGCAAAACTCTTATTTTCATAATACAGTTTGTTAGATGTTAAATTAGATTCCTTGTAACGACGACCGTACGTAAAAGTAGGAGGGTGCTGTAATAAAATCAAACAATCTTCAATATTATTGTTTATTCTTGATTCGAAGATGGTTTTTTGCAATTCCCAGGCTCTACCATACTCCACCATATCCAGTTGGAGGAGAAGACTTTTTAGGCTCATAAACTGAGGTCTCCCACGATTCCAAAATATCTTTTATCTTACGAAGGAATTTATCGGCATTCGCGCCATCCATAACTCGATGGTCGAACGAAAGGCTGAGATATACCATTAAACGAATTGCTATTGCATCATTTATAATAACAGGCCTTTTGACAACAGCCCCAACACCCAATATAGCCACCTGTGGCAGCACTATAATTGGCGTTCCAAATAGACTACCATTGAGACCATAGTTAGTTATTGTAAAGGTTCCACCCTGTATGTTTTCTGGTTTTAATTTCTTTGAACGTGAACGCTGGGCTATGTCTTGAATTTCACGAGCCAATTGTAATATATCCTTTTTATCTGCATCCTTTATTACGGGCACAATTAGTCCATCTTCAAGCGATACTGCAATTCCAATATTAATATAATTTTTTTGAATAATACCATCATCCGTCCATGAAGAATTTAAAATTGGAAATTCCTTAAGTGCATTAACAGTTGCTACAGTAATAAATGGCAGATACGTGAGGTGAATACCTTCCTTAATTAAATTATCTTTATTGATTTCTCTATACTGGGCAACCTTTGTCATATCAATCTCAAACACCGTGGTGACGTGCGGAGCCGTCCTTTTACTTTGCACCATTCTTTCGGCTGTAATTTTTCTTTTTTGGTTCGTCGGGATAAGAACTTCCCTTTCTATCACTCTTGGTTCAACCTGCCGAGTTTTAATCTCTGTAATGCCGGATTTTGATGCCATATAATCCATGATATCTTTTTTTGTAACCCTATTACCTTCTCCTGTACCCTTTATTCCTTCAAGTTTAATGTTATACTCTTTCGCAAGTTTTCTTACCAAAGGAGAATATTTTTTTTCAGCCTCATCTATCTTCTCAATAAACATCGAAGATGCAACCTCTTCGGCTTTCTTTGTAACCTCAGTTCCTTTGCCCGATATGCGTACTTCTTTACCTTCTTCAACCGCCTCAATTTGAGCAATTACCGTTTGTACAGGTAGTGTCTTTCCTTCTGGATAAAGAATCTTCTTTATTACGCCATTGACTGGGGATGGTACCTCTGTATCAATCTTATCCGTACTAATTTCAACTATTGGTTGTTCTTTTTCAACACGGTCACCTTCTTTAATGAGCCATTTTAGAATGGTACCTTCTGACACACTTTCACCCATCTGAGGCATAATTACATCAACAGGCATATAACAAAACCTCCTATACGAACTCTTTTGAACCAGAAGTAAATCCGAATTTCAGTTTCATTATTCAAACTATAAACTAATAATCTTAATTTTTATTATAAACTTCATACTATATTCATTATTTATTAATATCTCATCAATTTTTCTACTGCATTTATTACTTCCTTCGGTTGCGGAATAAATACTTCCTCCATCTGGGCACTATATGGTACAGGTGTATCAGGGGCAGCAATACGGATTATAGGCCCATCCAGATAATCGAAACAGTTTTCGCTGATTAACGCAGATACCTCGGCGCCCACGCCGCCTGTTTTTGTCTGTTCGTGCAATATAACAACTTTGTTTGTCTTCTTTACTGAATTCATGATTGACTTTTTATCCAGCGGTAATATTGTTCTTAAGTCAATAATTTCGCATGAAACCCCACTCCCTTTGAGTACCTTTGCTGCTTCTGTGGCAGTATGTACCATAGCACCATAAGTAATAATAGATACATCGCTACCCTCAATGGCAATCCTTGCTTTCCCAATTGGAACAATATAATCTTCCTCCGGAATCTGGTCTTTAATGCGTCTGTAGAGATATTTGTGCTCGCAATAAATCACTGGGTCGTTGTCTCGAATGGCTGCCTTTAATAATCCCTTCGCATCATACGCAGTAGCTGGCGCAACTATTTTCAGACCTGGTACGTTATAGAAAAACCCTTCAATACACTGTGAATGGAAAGCACCGCCGTGTATGTTTCCACCATAAGGGGCGCGTACGACAATAGGCGTTGCTGCCCCCCATCTGTAATGATTCTTCGCTGCAACATTTACCAATTGATCAAAGGCACAGGATATAAAATCGGCAAATTGCATTTCCGCCACAGGTCTCATACCTACAAGGGCTGCGCCAATTGCCGCCCCTGTAAAGCCTGATTCAGATAATGGCGTATCCAGTACACGCCACTCACCATACTTTTCATAAAATCCTTCTGTCACACGAAATGCCCCACCATACACACCAACATCTTCGCCAAGAATAAATACACTCGGGTCTCGTGCCATTTCCTCGTCCAAAGCTTCCCTTATTGCTTCAAGATAGGTAATTTCCTTCATTCAAGCCTATACCTCCTCTATTGGTGTCGCATAAAGCCCCTTCAACCCGTCATCCGGCTCAGGATATGGGCTCTCCTCAGCAAATGCTTCAGCCTCTTCGATTTCTTTCTTTACACGTAATTCTATGCCCTCCATGTCTTCCTTTCTGGCAATCGTATTTTCAAGCAAATATTTCTCCATGTTTAGAATGGGATCCTTTTTCTTCCATTCTTCCAGAAGCTCCCTTGGGACATATTTAGCACTGTCATGTTCAGAATGACCATGCATCCTCATCGTCTTACATTCTATAAAAGTAGGACCTCCACCATTTCTTGCAACTTCATAAGCTTCTTTCGCTGCTTTATAAATCTCGACCACATTGTTCCCATCAACAGTTTTACTAGGCATATCATAAGCAAGCGCGCGTTCTGCAACATTCTTAATCGTCATCTGCAATCGTAACGGCGTTGAATATGCATACTGATTATTATTACATATAAACACAATCGGTAATTTCCTTACTGCTGCGAAATTCATTGCCTCATGAAAGTCGCCGCGGCTTGTCCCGCCGTCTCCTGTACATGCAACTGCCACTCTTTTTTCACCGCGCATCTTAAATGCCAAAGCAGCACCGGTACCAACTGGATAATTGTCGGCGAGATGGCTGGGAAAGCCAATAACACCAAAATTTATATCACCGATATGAACGTTTCCCTCCTTACCACCAGTAACTCCTGTTTTCTTGCCGAAATATTGTGCCATAATCCGTTTTGCGGTAATCCCACGAATTAAAAATACCCCCATATCCCTGAAATATGGTGCAGCAATATCATTCCGCTCAAGCGCATAACCATATCCTACAGAAACAGCCTCAGTACCGTTGCTTGTCCAGGCTCCACCCAATATCTTTCCCTGATGATATAACGATGAAATCCTGTCCTCAAATCGGCGTGTTAGCTTTAAATAATAATATAACTGTAATAAATCTTCTCGTTTTATATCCATATAATTCGATTACCTAAAGTGACCAAATATTGCTTCGTAATTAATAAATTTATATCAATACTAATTGTTCTAAGATTTATAAATCATAAAATAAAGAACGCCACTATACGCATTAATATCAATACTTATACCAGTCGCACTTATTTATAAACAAACACCTAATTCTTTAAACCACGATTTATATTGTAAAAGATACATCTGTTCACCGGCCTTAAAGACCGCCTGTTATTGCCCTGTCAATTTCCATCTGCGCCTTTAGTTCCATGACGTGATTTGTTAGCTCCTCTATATGACCTTTCTCCCACTCTGCCAGAGACAACAACATCTTACGCGTTGCGGGCTTTGCAGCTTGTAAAGCCGTTCTGTAATAATAATCATAAGATTCCTGTTCTCTCTTTATTGCCTCCATAAGCACTTCCATGATAGCACGAGGCTCTGGTGAACCACTCATCTTCATAAAGTACCCTCCCTTCATATTTCTGATTTTTTATTATTCTTCTGATAAAAAAATGAAATTAAAATACTAAAGAAAATTTAGTACATTTCGCTTTACTCCAACGATTTTTCCCGCAATTACATTTCCACCAAGCGCAACGGTTTTAAGCCACTCAGTCGAGTATTAGTAACGTTTTTATGTTGAATTAGCACCTTGAATACATCACCCATCACTTCCGGATGTATAAGATTCTTTATCTTTAGAACTGCGTTGTTACCATTTTCTAATGTGTTTGTTTTTCCCAGAATACCCAGAGCAATTAAAAATTGTGATTGGTTTGTAAGCCCTGTAAACTCCAGTCCAAAAGACCTTCCGATATTTATTAGACTTGTAAAGTCCACACTAGCAGTAATATCCTGTTCTCCTACTCGCTTGTAAAAATCACAGTTAACTGTGTGTTTATAAAAACATCTTAAAGTGCCTTCTCTATTATCTTCATAATAAATCCTATCTTTTGTATCGCCATAATCAATTGTTAATACAAATCCTCTATTAAGTTTTTTTGAAACTTGCCTTAGCCAATTTACACCATCCAAATTTACTTCAAATACCTGACCTTCTTTAAAATCACACTTGCAGGTTTCAAGATACTCCAAAAGTATATGGCTGGATAGGTTGTCTTCTATTTCAAAAAACCCGTTTTCATTATAACTTACATATAACTCTTTTAAAATACCTTTTTTAACCTTCAAGCGATGTACTGGCAGGGCGTCTATGAATTCATTAGCGAGAAAACACCCATCAATCTCATCGAAAGAAAACCCATTCTCGGTATATGTATGCCACACTACCTTCTCCGAGGGCAGATTAATTGAATCCAAAAGCATTTGCTGTTTCTTTCGTTTATAAGCATTTGATTCAACAATAACATAACGAAATTTATCGTAAAATCCAGGATACTCTTTTCTTACAAAACACATAATATCATAACACAACCATCCTGTGTTTGAACCCATCTCAACTACAGTAAAGTTAACTTCTCCCATGTTTTTCCACATCTCTTCAAGCTGTTTTGCTACAAGTTCTCCAAAATATTTGCTAATAGTTGGGCTTGTATAGTAGTCTCCAAACATACCTGTTTGTTCCCTATCTGAATTGTAATAACCATACTCAGGGTGATATAAAGCAATCCTCATAAAATCAGCAAAAGTAAGCTTCCCCTTCTTTTTAATATTTTCTATGATAAAATCCTCAAGCTGTTTCATATTACAAATTCCATTCATTTAAAAAGAATAAAAACCAATTTTTGTTTACCTTTATTCTCCTTAATGCCTTGATAATTCATCTTTACACGCTTAAAGCAAAAATTTATATCACACATCACATAAATTTTGCTAATTATATATAAGCAAAAAAACTCTTTCCACTTCTTTATTTAAGTTGCTTTCCTAACACAAAGCCACTAATCTTGTGATTCTTTAATTTCTAAATGATTTCTGCTCTTGTGTGTCTGTAACCATAGCTAAATTCATTTGAACAGATTATCATCAAATAGTTATTTTAGAACCAAACGATATTGGCTTTTTTTGCTATTTTAAAAATTTAGTATTTATTAAATATTTCTCTTTACTTCTTTATTCATATTTGCTATTTAAAAAATCATGAATCAATCAGACAGTATGAAATTAGACGAGTATTTATTTAATTTTACTGATAATAATACTGAAAAACTAAAAGAGCGATTCTTTGAACTCCTCATACTTTACAGTTTAAATAAAAACTTAAATCTTTCCATACAATTAGAAGACCTCCTCAATACAACAATAAACTTTCTTAAAGATTCTCTTAAGATCGACGAATTCTGCTTTATGTTGTTGGATAATAATCGCAAAGTACTAAAAGTATGGACAGCTGATAAAGCTACATTTGAGGCGGCAAAAGACGTTACCTTTAATATTGGAGAAGGAATTTCAGGCATTGTAGTACAGACCGGCGAACCCATTATGATACAGGATGTAAACAAAGACAGCAGATTTCTTTATTACAAGGCAAAGCTGCCAAATATTGGTTCCTTTCTTTCAATACCCTTAAAATTAAGCGATAACCGTATAATAGGTGTTTTGAATATTCATAAAAAAGAAATCAATGCATTTAAAACTGATGACAGAATTTTCTTCAGTATTATAGCCCAGAATTTAGCCAATGCAATAGAAAGAGCAAGGCTGTACGAAAAAGTTCAAAAAGAGGCAATGTATGATGATCTTACAGGGTTATACACAAGAAGATATTTTTTTGAAAATTGTTATCGCGAGTTCAGCGAATCTGTTCGATTTGGAAAGACTTTTTCAATAATTCTTGCAGATATCGATCATTTCAAATATTTTAACGATACCTATGGTCATCCAACAGGAGATGCGATACTCAAGGAATTAGCCTCTATCTTAATAACAAATGTTAGACATAGTGATATTGTCTGTCGTTACGGTGGTGAAGAATTTGCCATTCTATTGCCAAACACAGGGAAAGACGGAGCTGCGTTTACAGCTGATAAACTCAGGACATTGGTTGAAACAAACCTTGCAGAAATAAATAAAAGTAAAGATATTGGTAAAATAACAATAACCGCTGGCGTTTCCACATATCCAGATGATGGGAATACTGTGGATGAGGTAATCTCAAAGGCTGACAAATTCCTATATCTCGGTAAGGTGCGCGGCAGAAACATGGTGGTTAATTCAACACCAGTTGATTCAACACCAGCTGATAAAACACCAGTTGATACAAACATAGTAAGCGAAAATAGTCTGCTTCAAGACATAGCACAACACTAAAAATTGTAAGAGGAGCAAACCTTTTACAATTTCTTGAGGTAAATGTTAATAATGGATGGAAAATATCTGCCGTAAACGATATCAATAAGAAGGGTTTTAGAGGTTAAATAGAACATTAATGCGAAGTTTAAGATAGATATATTTGCAAAGGTATTATAAATTCAGTATCAAGCAATGATGAAGTATTTATCATCATAATTGCCCATACAAAAAAATAAATATATCTTCAGGTGTTAACAGATGTGAAATACTTTACATATGTTAATTAGCTAGTTATACATTCCACCATAAACGAAAAACCAGTCCATAAATTCCGTTTATAAACGTTTTACCTCTTCTATTTTTATAAAACAATATTGCTATCAAACTTCAACCTCGTAAGCCACTTTATCTGTACGGCGATTCTATAGATTACAAATATTAATAGACAAATAAAATTATACAACACATACCACACAGTAATTCTTTGACATGATTTTTGTGTTCTGCTAAAATTTTATCTTTAAAAATGTAAATACTTTGATAAGGTTCGGTTACTAATATATAGGGAGGAGATAATGACAAAACTAGAAAGAGCCCTTATCAGTGTCTCAGATAAAACCGGTATCGTTGAATTTGCAAGGGAATTACAACGCCTAGGTATCGAGATTATTTCTACTGGAGGCACATCGAAATTATTAAAAGAAAATGGAATTTATGTAATTGAAATATCTGAATATACCGAATTCCCTGAAATTATGGATGGTCGTGTAAAGACATTACACCCAAAGGTTCATGGTGGATTACTTGCCCTGAGGGACAATGATACGCACAGGAAACAGATGCAAGAACTTGGCATTAAGCCTATTGATATGGTTGTAGTTAATTTATACCCTTTTGAGAAAAAAATCTCTAAAAAAGGTGTAAGTCTGGAAGAGGCAATTGAAAATATAGATATAGGCGGCCCTTCAATGATCCGCTCTGCCTCAAAAAACTATAAACATGTTATCGTAGTCGTTAATCCGAAACGATACCAGTTCATCATTGAAGAACTCAAGGCAAATCACAATAATATTTCTGAAAAAATGCGATTTGGGCTTGCCATAGAGGCATTCAGAATGACAGGACGCTATGACAGGATTATCGCAAATTATCTAGACAGTCTTGATACGGAGAAAGGCGGTTATCCAACAGTATTGTCGCTCGATTACCTTAAACGCCAGTCTCTTCGTTACGGTGAAAATCCACACCAAACGGCCGCTTTTTATGTAGAAGAGAATGCTACTGAACCATGCGTATCAAACGCCGTGCAAGTATTTGGAAAGGAACTTTCATATAACAATATCTTAGACCTCAATTCTGCCCTAGAATTAGTAAAAGAATTTGAACGACCTTCAGCCATTGTCATAAAACATACAAACCCGTGCGGCGTAGCCTCAGCCAATACGCTTGCTGAGGCATTTAAAAAAGCATATAACGGCGATCCTTTATCTGCCTTTGGTTGCATTCTTGGATTAAATAGAACCGTTGATGTAATAACAGCAGAAACTATAACCGAACCAAGTCATTTCGTTGAAGCGATTATTGCACCTGACTATGAACAGGAGGCGATAGAAATTCTTACGACAAAACGTAAATGGGGAAGTGGACTGAGGCTTTTAAAGACAGGTACATTTTCAACAACATCTTTTGATGTTGGCAGCTACGATATGAAAAGAGTGGTTGGTGGAATGCTTTTACAGCAGAGAGACCTATCAATATATGACCCTTCAAACCTCAAAATTGTTACAAAGAGAAGGCCTTCCGAAAAGGAAATGGCTGACCTCCGATTTGCCTTTACTATATGCAAGCATGTAAAATCAAATAGCATTGTCTTAGCTAAAGACGAAGCCGTTGTAGGCATTGGCGCTGGGCAGATGAGCCGTATAGACTCAACAGAAATTGCGATAAAGAAGGCAGTCAGCAGGACCAAAGGCGCCGTAATGGCGTCAGACGCATTTTTCCCATTTAGAGACTCTGTTGACACTGCAGCTAAAGCAGGTGTGATAGCAATCATTCAGCCCGGCGGTTCAAACAAGGATGATGAATCTGTCGCCGCGGCTGATGAACATGGAATAGCCATGATTTTTACAGGACAGCGACACTTCAGACACTAAGTAAGCGCCAGAGATTATCAGACGGAAGCATTTGACTTTCGTAAATAAAAACCTTTATCTGAGTTCATCTGTGGAAATCTGTGTCCCAATTAGAAATGAATATGAGAGTTAAAATCTGCGGGATTACAAATGTTGAAGATGCAAATACTGCGGTTGAACTTGGCGCGGATGCACTGGGATTTGTCTTTGCAAAGAGTCCTCGGCAGATAACAATAGAACAGGCACGGGAAATTATTGAAACACTACCGCCCTTTATATCTGTAGTAGGTGTATTTGTTGATGAAAAGATAGATAAGATAAAAAATACATGTAATTCTTGTGGGATTCATACGGTTCAACTTCATGGTAATGAAGACCCTCAATTCTTAAATGAACTTAAAGAATACAAGATTATTAAGGCATTCAGAATTAGAGATGAAAGTGATTTGAAACCCATGTCAAATTATAAACCTCATGCCTTTTTGCTTGACACTTATGTAAAAGGTATAATAGGTGGGACAGGGATAACATTTAACTGGACATACGCTCATCAGGCAAAAAAGTATGGTAATATTATACTATCAGGAGGCCTGACACCCGAAAACGTCAAAGAGGCCATCCACATAGCGAAACCCTTTGCAGTGGATGTCTCCTCAGGAGTTGAATCGTCTCCCGGTAAAAAAGATAAATTATTAATGAAACGGTTTATTCTTAATGCAAAATCTTAGCCGCTTTATACCAATCTAATAATTAAAATCGTAAGATAAATTTTATTAGAATTATAACTGGGAAATAGTAAATAAATATGAACCAACGCCAAGATATTTTCAGAAATATTCCATCTGTTAATGAACTGATTGAGTCAGAAGAGATATCTAAATTAACAAATATTTATCCAAGACAACTTGTCGTTGATGCAATAAGAGAGGTGCTGGATAATATCCGGCAATCTATAAGAAATAAAAGAAGGTCAAAGGTGGATAATGAAACATCATCACAAACTGCTGACATATCACCGCAAAGTCTCTGTCTTCTAATACAGCAAGAAATACAGGGAAAATTATCAGGCATCGAACATGCCATTAACGCTACTGGAATTATACTGCATACAGGACTCGGCAGGGCTCCGCTTACAGAAGAGGCTTCAAGACAATTACAAAATGTAACAACTAGTTACTGTACCCTCGAAATAGAAAAGACCTCTGGAAGTAGGGCAATTAGATACCATTGCATTGAGCAACTTATTTGTATGCTTACATGCGCTGAATCCGCATTGGTTGTCAATAACAATGCCGCCGCTGTCCTTTTGGCATTAGACACCTTAGCAAAAGACAAGGAAGTTATTATCTCCCGCTCACAGCTTGTTGAAATTGGTGGAGAATTTCGCATGCCCGACGTCATGCAAAAAAGTGGCGCAATCCTTGTTGAGGTGGGAACTACAAACAAAACATATCTCTCTGATTATAGCAATGCCATAACAGAACGTACGGGACTTATATTGAAGGTGCATCAAAGCAACTTTAAGATAGTTGGTTTCACTGATACGGTTGATTTAAAAGACCTTGTTTCTCTGGGACAAATTCATAATATCCCTGTAACGTACGACCTTGGAAGCGGCGCATTAATTAACTTACAGAAATATGGCATGCCTTATGAGCCAACAGTACAGGAAGCAATAAAAGCCGGTGTTGATATTGTTACATTCAGCACAGACAAACTATTAGGCGGTCCTCAGGGCGGTATAATTGCAGGCAAAAAGAGGTGGCTGGATTTGCTTAAAAAGAATCCCTTGACACGTGCCCTGCGCGTGGGAAAACTAACCATCGCCGGTCTGGAAGCAACGTTAAAACAATATCTTGAAGAGGACACTGCTGTAAAGAAGATTCCTGTCATTAATATGCTTTTGACGCCGCTCAATGTAATTGAGGATAGATGCAAGAGAATAATAAATAACATAAACCCTAAAATTATGAGTATGCTCGATATTTCGATTGTTGACGGATTTTCAGAAATGGGTGGTGGTGCGTTACCGGGTGAGAGAATCCCAACAAGGCTGATTTCAGTTTATTCCAAACAATTAAATGCCGAAGAACTAGCAATGCGACTCAGAACTTACACCCCCCCTATCTTTGGAAGGATTGAGTACGGCCGTATTCTACTTGATATGCGGACGGTGTGTGATGAAGAGGTTAAAATGATTGCTGCTGCATTAGAAAAGATATCTGGTTTTTCAGGAAACTGTGTGATCTAATAATTTAAGTGAATATGAGTCGAAGTGTAACGTTATAAGAGTTTGTAAAAAGATTCATCCACATAAAGTATGAAGCAGCACAGAAGGATAA
>MHYY01000036.1 GCA_001830285.1 Planctomycetes bacterium RIFCSPLOWO2_12_38_17
CCTATTTCTTTGCTTTCATACCTTATAGCGCTATTTTCCAAAGAGATGGCAATCACTTTACCATTCATTATACTCCTATTCGATTGGGTCTTTAATTGTAGCGCCACAATAAAGAAAAATGCCATTAAATATTATTTGGGGTTTATACTCGTAAGCATCTTTTATTTGTCTATCAGGTTTATATGGCTTTATAATCCGGTGGAAAAACAGATAGTGCATCCTGATAATAGTTTTTTAACAAGTATTTTTACTATGCCTAAGATCTTTTGCGCTTACATTAAATTATTATTTTTCCCTATCAGTCTAAACGCAGACTATATAATAACTCACACAAAAAATCCGATGGCTGTAACTTTCATCGTTAGTATCGCTTTCCTGAGTGTAATAGGAATTATCACTTACAGATTTTATTACTATTCAAAAAGTTTGTTTTTCCTTTCATTATGGTTTTACATAACGCTTCTTCCAACCACGAATATTGTTCCAATAGCCAATATTATGGCTGAAAGGTATCTATATCTACCTTCAATAGGATTTTTTGCGATACTAGCCTACATTCCAATAAAAATCTGGAGACGCCTCTGCCTGCTTATATCAGAGAAAGACCTTTACAAAAAAAGTTTCGCAAATGAAATCATCAACTTTACTATCTACAAACCTGTTTTAATTACAACATCTCTCTTAATATTAATTCTCACTATTCCATATTCAATATCAACAATTAAGAGAAATATGGTCTGGATAAACCCGCTTGTTTTCTGGTCAAAAACCATAGAACTGTCTCCACGCAGTTCAAGGGCGCACAACAATCTGGGTATGATTTATAACAATATAGGTAAACTTGATTTAGCAATCCGTGAATTTCAAACGGCGGTATCCATTGAATCTGACCCCGAATTTCACCATAATTTAGGCATGGCTTATCAGAAAAAAGGCATGAAGGTGGAGGCATTACAGGAATACAATCGAGTCCTTGCGGTTAATCCTAACTCATCTTTTACGTATAACAATATAGGAAATATCCTAATTGATTATGGCCGTATTGACGAAGGAATCTCTAAATTCAAAGAGGCCTTACGGCTAAAACCCAACTATTATGATGCCCACTTCAATCTGGGGCTTGCTTATTATAAGAAAAAACTTTTTGATGACTCTATAAATGAATTTAAATTAGCAATACATTACGAACCTGACCGGGCAAAAGCCCACCACTGTCTGGGTATAGTTTATGCAAATAAAGACATGCTTGATAAGGCAATTGTGGAAATGGAGGAGGCTATACGGCTAAAACCAGATTACGCTGAAGCATACAAAAACCTCGGCATAATTTACATGAAGTATAAAAAAAATACAGAAAAGGCATTATATTATTTTAATGAATTTCTAAAGTTAGACCCCAGTAACAAAGATGCAGGTACTATTAAGAAAACGATAGAAATACTTCAATCAAAAAATTAAATGCAATATCCTTTTTGCATTTTTTGCGTTAAAAGACCGATTTCACGCCATCCTGCCATCTTTTATCTCCTTTTGGGGGTAATTGTTGGAATACTCTCAGCCATTCCATCAATTATCATGTTATTTATATTCATTATTAGCCAACGACCAAGCTCACCTGCCCAAAACCCCAGCAGGTAGACGGTGGATGAACCACAAAACTTTTGATAGCAGTATAACCTACCCAAAAACCCGAGCGGGTTTTGGGTCAGGTGCAGCGGATTGTTATGTATTTTTTTATTGTGCATTCAGTTTATTGTATCAATAATCTTTAGAAACATCTCGTAATGAGTTTTTATTCTTTGAATATATGGGTGACCCTTATCCTTCCTCTTCATTTACATGTCAGTCTGCAATTGTTACAATTCCCTCATCACCGTCAACAATTACTTTTGTTCCGTTTTGAACTTCAGCTAACTCTTCCCCAATTCCTACAACTGCTGGAATTCCTTCTTCTCTTGCCACAATTGCTGCATGGCAAAGCATACCACCTTGTTCTGTTACAACGGCAGATGCCTTTTGAAATAAATTGCCCCAGTCTGGAGAAGTCATTTTTGCAAATAAAATTTCTCCAACTTGAAAGCTATCCAAGTCTACTTCTGAAAGAACCCACCTTGCAGTTCCTTCTGCTTTACCGCTTGCTGCGGAAATGCCATAAAATTCTTTGCCCATGATTTTATATTAAGTTGTTGTTTATAATTTCTAATGCTTCATAAAACCCATCCAGAAGAATTGCGTTTAAAAACTCTTCTTTTTTGTCGTCTCTGATTCTTTGATAGGTTTTGTAATAAAATACTTTTGAAACCAACCCAAATTTTCCTTTGTAATTGTAATTATTGTAGTTTAGTTCATACTCTTTAAATACATCCAATAATCCTAAGGCAGTTTCAAAATCTTGTCTATAATTTTCGTCTAAATTCTTTTCAAGTCTTTTTTTTGCGGCCTCAAAAGTTAAACTTTCTTTTCTTGGCTTTTGACTTGCTATAAATTCATGCCATGCAAAAGGTGGATAAATACCTTGCATTAAAACATTGGAATACTCTTTTTTATTATAGATAATATCAGTTACAAGATCATTTAAAGTCATTGAAGGAAAGTAATTATATTTTGACAGTATTTCAAAGAGAAACAAAAGCTTTCTGTCGTAGTATTGCAACATTGGAATAAAAGAATTTGCAAATCTTCTTTCACAAGAATGGTTATAGCCTTTGGGAACAGTTGTATATCTCGGAGTAATAACCCTCCTTGCTACAAGATAAGAGGTTTCATTTCTCTCATTGCCTTTTAAATCGTTTGGTAATGTTGTATAAATAAGCGTTTTAACAACTGGTAACATAGCATTTACATACCATCTTCCCGATGTTAGGAACATTCCAAAAAGACTATCCACTTCATTGACATAAGCAAAGTCTTTCCAAAAATTCTTCAAGGTATCATTTGAATTCCATATGCTGGCATTTTTCATTATTGTTTCACATTGGCTTTCAACTTTGTTTCTTATTGAAGTATATCTGCCTTGATATTCCTTTGTATAATCTAATAAATCAGCATTATCTTTTTTAGTCCAGTTCTCAATGAAAGCAATAAATTCTTTTCGTTCCCTTTCAACTGGATCACAATTGGCTAAATAATCTGTGAGCTTAACTATTTTATGTATTCTATCATCAAGATATTTAATATGTTTTTCAGCAATCCAAGGGAGCAAATCACTTGGAACATTTTCCAAAACAGGAATTAATGATTTCAATGCTGGTGGATTGTAATTCTTAAAATCCATATCAATTATTTTTCTTTGAAAGTGCTTGTTGAAGTTTTGTATATAAAGGAAGTGGAATTGAAAATGTGAATAAAGAACCGCTAATCTTTTGAATTGCTGTTATTGCCATTAATGTTGACCAAATATCACCAAAACTTCCGTTTAAAATTTGTTTGCTTTTTATCCACTTTACGGCTTTATTGATTTCTTCGTTATGGTTTTTGCCTGAATCTTTTAATGCAATAATTGCATAGGAAGTAAAAAAGGTATTGAACAATGAATATATTCCATCTTTAACTCCCCAAAATCCTTCATTATGTTGTTTTGTTATTAACCAACTACAGGCTTTTTGAATCATTGAATTAATTTTTTCATTTGAATTTATTCTTGAAAGTGCTGATATAACTTGTGATGTATGCCATTCAGATGGAACGGATTGATTTCGGTTTGAACTGACAAAAAAGTTACCATCTATATTTTGATAGTTTTTAAGTAATTCAACACACTTGTTGCAATTGTTTTTATCGTTTATGATTGCAAAAAGTGTCAATAAAGAAGCTAAAAAGGCGTCCCCATACCACTCTTTTTCTTGACTTTCTGTTAAGCCTTTTTCAAGTTGAGTTTTAACATAACCTATTCCTTTTTTAATTTTTTCATTTTCGGTTGATAAGCCTGAATTAAATAATGCAATTAAAACTTGGCAGGTATCCCACAGGTCAGTCCCCCAAGAGTTGTCTGAATTTAAATTGTCTAATAACCATGTTTGAGCAAGCGAAATTCCAAATGACTTACCCGTATGGTGCATGGAGTCTTGCCATATCAAGTTTGAAGGAATATTACCATCGGAAAGTAAATTGATTGCCATTGCTGTTCCTACAACATCCCATTCAGGAATTTCAGGGTTGTTCCAATAACCATTTTCATTTTGTTTTGATAAAAAGAAATTAGCTGCTCTAAAACCAGATGTATCTATTCTGGTTAGAATCCATTCATGTAATTCATTTTGTAAATCCGTAGTTGAATGGCTGAAAATTAATTTGTTTGATTTGGTTTCTTTTTTTAAGATATCTTTTCCTAAAACCGTAATTGGTCTTGCTTGTAGAATAAATATTTCGTCATTTGCAATTGCCCACTCAATGTCCTGTGGTGAGCTAAATCTTTTTTCAATCTCACGGCAAACAGAAAGAAGTTTAAGTAATAGTTCATCCGAAAGTGTTTGTTGATTTGTTTTTGAGTTTAACTTTTTTTTGAACTTATTAGTTTTGTCAATTTCAATATGGCTTGGTGTTTTTTCTCCGCTAACTAATACTTCACCCATACAATCAACATATTCAATAATTGCCAATTCAGAAGTTCGTGGAGTTGGCCCGGCTGTAAAACACACACCTGCAAAATCTGGAGTTATCATTTCCTGTATAACAACACCCATTGAAGGAGTTAAAATTGGCATTCCACGATGAGTTAAAGCATAATTGTTTCCTCGTTTATTATACTGCGATGCCCAACATTTTTTTATTGCCTCTAAAATTTCCTCTTTCCCTTTTACATTTAAGACACTTATGTATTGTCCTGCAAAAGATGATGAAGCCGAATCTTCTGAAATGCAAGAAGAACGAACAGCATAAAGTTTAGTGGAATCTAAATATTGAAAAATCTCGGATGCAAGTTCATCTGGAAATTTATTTGTTTCAATGACATTGAGTATTTTATTCTGCCAGTCGTAACAGTCGTTTATCACACTGTCAAGTAAAATCATTCCGAAATTATGAACTCTCTTTATTGATGTTATATCAAGTCCCGATAATTGAAGAAAACTTTCAAAATACAGTTTTGATAAACCAATACCATATGGAACATTAAAACCATTTTTAGATAATATAGCTAAATTGGCTGACTTCCCGCCATAAAGCAAAAGGTCATCATCATCTATTGAGTTTAAAAGAGTAACACCAATATTCATGATTCTGACTTTAATTTAGAGATGTATGTTTCATAATCATAGATTTCAGCAAACCCACCTGATAAAAGTTCTCCAACCACATCTCTAATTTTGCTTTCATCCATTGTTGTAAGTGCTGGTGCTCCAGTTGCATCAGTAATAAAATCAACATAGTAATCCCTGTCGTGAGCATCTCTTGCGGTTGATTCACAACAGAAGTTTGTCATGAAACCACAAATAACAATAGTTGAAACCTTATTGTCTTTCAGAATTTTTTCAAGCTCTGTTCCAACAAATGAAGAATATCTGTTTTTGAAAATGACTTTTGCATTTTTCACAACCTTCAAGTTGCTGTTAAACTCAACTTCATCTGTCCCTTCTTTAAAATTGAAATCGTCAGCAGGTCCTGCAAAGTCAAACATTCTTCCTGTATCACTACCGTCTGCCTTGTGAACGTGTTTGACATAAACGATAGTTTGTTTTTGTTTTTCAAAATTCTCAATTAGTCCATTGATTTTACCAATTGTTTGTTCACAGTCCTCACAATAAAGTTCGGATTCTGTGTTTGTGTAGACGTTCTGAACATCAATTACGATTAAGGCTTTGTTTATTTGATTATGATTTGAGGACTTGTTGTCTATTCTTTTCATCGTACCCTCCATATTTTGAGTTTATTAAGTTCAGAGTTATAAGTTAACTTTGCCTAACGTAGAGATCACCTGCCACGACCTGATATGCGGTTATGTGTTACAAAAACGTAAAACTTTTGATTTAGTGCCATCACTCAAAAAAGTGTCCGCTGGTCGTGGTCAGGTGGAGTAACTTGTTAGAGATTGTCTTTATCTTTTAAGATGCCACTTATTGATTTTATTGCTTTCACAAGCGATTCCTCTTCTTTAGTATTTTCTAGATCAAAAAAATGATCTTGTAATTTCATTAAATTCCACCAAATTAGTTCTGATAAATCTTCTTCTTCAACAAATATCGTTTTTGTTGCATCTGTACCTTTTGATTTTTTAACCTCTGCGCAGACTTGATTTTGCTCATTCATATACATCTTACAGCATCTTACATATGTTGAAGGTCGAGGGGTATATTTACTATCTGGAGGATCACCAACAAAAATCACTAAAATTATATCTTCAAACATTCTTACTTGATTGGAAACTTCTTTTAAAATATTGCCATCCCAATCCCATCGGTATTTCACTTCAACAATAAATTTATGCTTTTGGCTTTGATCAAGAACACAAAAATCTGGTAGGAACCTGACCGCATCGGAGAAATCTAAATATTTATATGCTTCTTTGTCTAAACAAGCTATTTCTCTGATTACAGCTTCGATACCCAAAGGAACGACACGATATCCACAATCCTCTAGAAGGCATTTAAAAACTCCCTGACTAAGTTCTCGTTTTAGTCTATTCTCAAAATCCATAGTTAATTATTTGCTCTCTAACCATTGATTATCACAATCAATTGCCCTGATAACTTGATAAAAGCACTATTATCAGGTAAAATTATCGCGTAATATTTTAAAAATTACCTTATAATTTTATTTCTTGTGCATTATAGGATAGGAGAAAAAGATGTCAATCGAAAAAGGGAAAAGGTTGCTCGATGAAGTGAAAGATATAATGAGGCTTAAGCATTATTCCATAACTTATTGTCAAATTGTTGTACGGCAGTGGGATTCGCATTATGGAGGCAGTAAGAAGTTGGGTTTAAAAAAACAGATTAGCGCACATACCTTCCGCCATAGTTTTGCAACACATCTTTTAGAACGTGGCACAGATATTCGTACTATTCAAGCATTGATGGGCCATAAGGACGTCTCAACTACTACGGTCTATACTCATATCTTACAGCAGGGAGGGCACGGAGTACTTAGTCCTCTTGATGATTTGTAGGTAGAATAGTCTCAATTGGGCTGCGACAAACTGTTTGAAAAAACAGATATGGGGCAAAAGAAGGATAGTGTGATACTGGATGCCGTTGGTCCTGAGATTTACACGTTTGAGGAACTAGCCCGTGAAATTCTGGGGACACCATACTTGTGCAGCCAGCAACAGGGTTAATCTAGTGGATGAAACTTCCACCCTGACAGTTGTCCGTATGGTCAGGTAGTTATATCCGACTTGAAGGTTATATACTAAATACTATACTTCTTCTGTGCTTTCTGTAAAAGTATGTTTATCTCATTCTTTCTCTGCTCAAATCCCTTTTTACCTAACATCGCAAAGGCATTGATCTTCCCGGCTTCTACACCTGGCTGGTCAAATGCATCCACGTTGTAGAACTTACCGCTATAAGCCGTTTCTAACTCAAACAAATAGAACAACTGTCCCAGCGTTGATGCTGAAAGCTCAGCTAACGTAACCGTACAATTTGGACGCCTCTGCTCCGTTAGCGCAAGTCTTGTCCCTTCAAATTCAGCCCTCATAATATTGTTCAATGAATGTCCTTTTAAATAAATCAAGTCACTCTCTATATCCCTTTCCTTGTTTGTAACAGGAATATTTTTATTGAATTGCTCGATAGCAAAAAAGGTTATAACCTTGTCGTATGGTCCTTCCATATAAAGTTGAAGTTGGGAATGCTGGTCAACAACTCCAATTGCCCTTACTGGAGTAGCGCCTGTATGAACAACGCTTTTATTCAGAGAAAATTTCTTACCAAGACTTTCAGCCCAGAGTTGGCAGAACCAATCTCCAAAACCACTGAGTGCACTTGAATAAGGCATTACGACCAATATATTTTTACCCTTCCTGGTATGACTTAAAAAATAAAGCGCCGCACCCATCAAAGCTGGATTTTCCCAAACACTATCAGACTTGCACATCTCGTCCATCATCGCCGCCCCTTTCAACAACGCAAAAATATCAACACCAGACATAGCAGCGGAAAATAAGCCAACCGACGTCAGCACAGAATAACGCCCACCTACCCCTGCAGGTATTGAAAAAGAAATAAAACCTTCTCGTTGTGTAATATTCCTTAAAGTACCTTTCTCTCTATCCGTAGTTGCAATAATCTGATTTTTATAATCCTTACCAATCTTATCGCGCAAAAGGCTTGTTATAATCAAAAACTGCGACATCGTTTCAACCGTTGTACCAGATTTTGTTATAAAATTGAATAAGGTTTCTTTTGGACTGATAACCTCCATAAGTCCGGCAAATCTATCAGGATCAATATTATCGAGTACAAAAATACGAGGGAATCCGCCTCTCTCTTTCTCACTGAGTAAGTTATAAAAGGGATGATTTAAAGCCGTATGAATAGCAATATTGCCGAGCGAAGAGCCGCCAAGACCAACAACTACAAGGTTTTTGAATCTTCCTTTGATGGAATTTACCGTTTCAAGAATTTCGGTTGCTGTCTTTTCGTCATAAGGTAGTTCAAGAAACTGAAGTTTGCCAACAGTACGCTCTGTCTTTAATTCTTTCGCAAATTGAGAGGCAACTGATTCAATTTCTTTTAACTCCCGCTCAGTTATACCATTTTCCTCCCCAATAACCCCCGCCATCATATTATTGAAATCAAACTGTACTGTTTTTTTATCTTCCATTTCTATTACTCTCGCAACAAATCGAAAATATTTTCAAATTGTTTCAAATTCTATTGTTTAACCAAAAGAGATGTAATTAATTATACAACGGGTGTAGCAAGTTAATGTCTTTCTATAACCTCAAAAAACCATTAAATTTCAACGTTTTATTAATCTTGCCCTTTAATTCTTCTTCGTCCAGTGCAAAACAAGGATTAATCTCAATCAAGCCAATAACATTGCCCTGCGAATCCGTTGGAATAGAAACACCAGCATTACACAGCCACCGACCAAACAAATTGACCATATCTTGTTTTGCAGTGACAGGCGAATTCTCGCCCTCCACATTTTTAACAGGTGAAAACTCGTCTTGACGCAGAACTTCCATGATTACGCCTTTTTTGACATGCTTGAGCATGTCAAAAATAAAACTTTCAAATTTAACAGCATTATCCCTTTTAGGATTTACCAAAACCCCATTACCGTTAATATATGGCACTTTCTTTATAGCTGCATGATATGGGAGTGTTTTGCCCTTCTGATACACTTTTTCAAGAAAATCAATATTAATCATATGTACAGCAATACTTCCTGCATTGTACTTCAATGCACCGTCATCATTTTTTGCATACATATCCTCTCTGCTCAATTCGCTATATTCAATTATCTGTAAACATCCATTAAGGCACACCACAACGCCAACCTTTTCTTCTGGATGATACTTCTTTACAACTTTCAATGACATTTCCGCCCCATCTTTTAGGTGATATCCAACGAAAACAGGATCGGCAATCTTAATTAGAATATTATCAACCTGATGATAGAATATTTCTTTAACGCCGCGTCTCTTCATATCGTTAAGAATACCTTTTTCATTAAGAGCAATGATTGTGCCTCCGTGCCCGTTTGGACTCATAACAATGTTTGATTTTGAACTCATAAGCAAATTACCCCGGAGGTCAACTGCGGGTAACATACCCTGAGTAAAAAAAGATATCTGTTGCGGGTCTAATCTGAAGAATTGATTTTCCTTAAAAAAAGCCTGTGTGGCATGGTTATTTGTCTCGCTGGTCATAATATACCAGGGGATATATGTGTCATACCTTTTCTGGATTGCATGTATCTTCTCTGCATGGAGCTGGAAGATACTTTTTCTGCTGATTGGTGCAATAGGTAGCGTCCCCTTTGGTCCATTGCTTCCAAGCCTTGTACCATGTCCTCCTGCAACTGTCAGGACTGCGATCTTCCTTTCCCTTAGTGCTTCTTCTCCAACCTTCCGCGCATTTTGCTCGACATTCCTTTCAAAATCGTTAGCAGGAGGCGTTATTACCTTTGGTGGAACAAGGCACCCTTTAGTTCTGTTTGTAGCTTTGCGAAGACTGTCTCTGAAGAGTTTATTTACAAATTGGAAATCTATGGATGCTATTTGTTCAAGCAGGTGCTTCTTTTCTCTAGAGGTTATTTCATCCCACCACCTGAAGATATGACCCTGACCAGCTTCTAAGGCATTCCTTAGACAGCTTTTGTGGCTCGGAAATTCTTTATCAAGTTTTTCTAGTATCTTTATATTCAATTTACAATGGGATAGGAAACTATTATTTGAATGTCTACCTTTGTTTCAGAAAATTAAAGGAAGATGTCGAATTAAAAATCCTGGATTAAATTCAGGACAAAGCACAGAATTGCAATGGAATAAACCAACACGCCATGATATATCATTTCTGGTAACTATATTGAGATCAACAAAAACTGACATGCGCCAATGCCGTTGTTTTACAAGCACATAAACAACATAATTATAATTTAATACAAAAAATTATATGTCATGTTATCAAACACTGCAAGTATTTTTATAGTATCTATTCAAACTTGTTAAAATTTAAGCTTGAAATGAACCAAGAATGACAGTAACCTTATACACACAAATAAGCGAAAAAAAATATATTTAATGAAAAAAAAGATAATTATTGTCTCAATTATCGTTTGTGTAATATTTGGAATTACAGGCACAGGATATTTCCTTTTTAAAAAATCAATATCCGATAAGACGGTAAAAGCACGCCTGCTTACTGCCCTGGGGAAATATGGTGATGTCACAATTGATAGCGTTCACATGGATATCATCGAAGGCATTACCATTGATAACCTTTCATTCTCTGGCACATCTGAAGATTTAAAAGGCAAGTCCATTGTTATTCCTAAAATCATTTTAAATCAAACTTCGATAAAGCTGAAATCCCGCCTTACGTTGAAGTATTAAATCAAGGTATAGAGGTCAGAAACTTAAAAGTTCATATAAAGGAAAACCCACAAACAAATAATCCGGAAATAAAGCTATCGGGTATAGATATATCATTTCAGCCTTACGCAGGCTCTTTTAAAGATATCATCATCAAAGGAAATATAGACGATGAATTTATGGGAAACTATTCATTTTCAATGAGACTGTATCCAAGCATTCCCAAACTGGATATCGAGGCATCTGCAAATAATATTGTATTGAGCGAATCTTTTTTGAATAGATTTCCATATATTGGCAAAGCACTATGGAATAAATACAAACCGAATGGGAAAATCAACGTAACATGCAGGACGAGTCTTGACAATCAAAATAAGCAAAAATATATGGATTACATTATAAATATTAATCTGAATGGCATTGAAGTTATGTATGCAGACTGGCCATTTCTTATTTATAATTTAAATGGAGCTATAGAATTAAATACAAAAAAACTCTATCTGAAAGGGATTGTTGGATATATCAAGAGCGGTGATAGCACCTCTCAAGCTGAATTTAAGGGAGAATTTGATCTTCATGATACAAAAAAAACATTTGTTATGACAATCCCTAACCTATTTATAAGCGAAGAGCTATTAAAAAATATACCAAAATTCGGCGAGCAGATACGCGCAAAAACCAAGCCAACGGGACTCGTAGACCTGACGCTTCAGTATAATACGGGTGAAAATCAGGAAGATAGGTGTTTCCTTGCTATAGATTGTAAAGATTTAAACTTTAACTTTCCTGATTTTCCGCTGCCCGTATCACACGTTAATGGCCAATTCAGGCTATGTAATAATATTATGGTATTTAAAAATGCCAATGGTTTCTTACAATGCGGAGACCAGACAATCTTCACGGAAATGAACGGCATTTATAATATTAAA
>MHYY01000037.1 GCA_001830285.1 Planctomycetes bacterium RIFCSPLOWO2_12_38_17
AATTCTTCACTCTATACAAGTTTTATTAATCCATTTACCATCTCCATATTATCCTGTATTTTGGCAGGAAATGCCTATTTAACTTTTAGTAGAAATTCTGACTGGAAGGATGGTTTACGATTATGGGCGAAAACAGTTAAAACCTCCCCGGACAGTATCAGGGCGCATATTAATTTAGGAAACGCCTACGAAAACAGAGGACTTAATTCCGAGGCAATTGAAGAATACAAGAGGGCGTTGGGAATTAACCCTAATGATGCCGATATCTATAATAATCTGGGTATTTGTTATGATAATATGAACATGTTAGAAGATGCAACCAGCTACTTTTTAGAATGCATAGATATAAATCCACGACATAAACGTGTATATAATAACCTTGGCGTTGTATTTGTAAAACAAAGGCGCTTAGATGAAGCAATTAACTCATTTAATCAAGCCATTTCTATTAATCCACTATTTCCTGATGCATACTGCAATCTCGGTATTGCGTATTATAGAAAAGGATTACTGAATGAAGCTGAGCGGTCGTTCAAGAAAGCCCTCAATATGGAATATTATCATGCAAAGGCGCACAATGCGCTGGGAATTCTTTATAACAATAAAGGGATCTATGACGATTCAATTAAGGAATTTGAGATAGCGCTACGCATTAAACCAGACTATGCAAATGCGCACATGAATTTAGGCGTCACTTTACTAAAACATAGAAATGACAAAAAAGGAGCCTTGTTCCATCTGAAAGAGAGTATAAGAATTGAATCGCATCAGGAACAGGCTAATGGAATAAAGAAGCTCATAAAACAACTGGAACAGGCTAATTAATGTTAAGGAATTTCAATGTGAGATTCTTCAGTCGCTTCCTTCGGCTTAGCTCAGGAGAAGCTCTTCAGAATGATACGTGATTGTAGAATTGTCATTCTGAGCAAAGCGAAGAATCTAATTTAATATCAGGATGGTTTCGCATCGGGGATAATTATCTGGGAAAGGTCTGCAATCTTTTGAGAATATAATTCATTAATCTTTTTCATAAGAGAAAGTCTGTTGCTACGTATATTTTCATCTTCCACATTCACGAACACCCTGTCAAAAAACTCATGAACCGGCTTAGAAAAAGCCTTACAATATCTGACAGAGGACTCTCTATACTTACAATCGTCCGTTAGCCTTTGTATATCTGCCTCATTTTTCTTATAAATATCCCACAATATGCGCTCCTCCGATTCGGCTAACAGGGCTTCATTTACATTCCCGGAACTACTCGCCTTTTTCCCAATATTAAATGTCCTCTCAACAACGGTAACCAACTCGTGCCACCATTCTTCTTTTGAAATATCCGATATAACTTTTAGTCGCTGTGAAAAATTATAAACATCTTCAAACCCTATTCCGGCATTTAACACGGCATTTACCAGGTCATAACGAATATCTCTTTCAGTGTTAACATTAAATAGCCTGTCTCTAAAGAATTCCTTGATTTTTGGTACTATTTCGTTTATTTGCTGACATTGATCACCTGATACATTGAGTACCGGAAGTAATCTTAATGAGTGAAAAAGTATCTCTTTGAGTTCCAGTGTAAATTCGTGCTTTTCTATTATCCGTATAATACCGTAGGCATGTCGTCTCAACGAATAAGGGTCTTGTGAACCAGTGGGAACCAATCCAAGCGCAAAGCAGCTCGATATCGTGTCGAACTTATCTGCCAGTCCTACAATCGCACCAATTTTTGATGCAGGTATATTATCTGTGGCAAAGCGCGGCATATAATGTTCTGCAATCGCTGTTGCAACTGATGGTTCTTCGCCATCCCACTCGGCATATTCCCTGCCCATAACCCCCTGTAATGAAGGGAATTCTCCAACCATCTGTGTAAGAAGGTCTGCCTTGCATAGCAGGGCTGCCCTTTTAACCAATTGAACGTCCTCTATGGCAAGCTTGTTGCAATCAATCAATTTATGTGCAATAAAACTGGAAAGCTCAGCGATTCTGTTTGTCCGGTCATGATAATTTCCAAGTTTTTCAAGAAAGGCAAGGTTCTTTAAATCTCCAACGCGTTTTTCTAACGGAATCTTTTTGTCTTCTTTCCAAAAAAATCTTGCATCCGAAAGCCGCGCCTTTAATACCTGTTCGTTACCCCGAATCGTAGTATCTGCGTTGCTCTCATCACGATTAAGCACTGCAATAAATCTTGCCACCAGCTTGCGCCCACCCTTCTTTATAGGAAAATACCGCTGATGTTCTTTCATAGCCGTTTCGATAACCTCTGCAGGAATATCAAGAAACTCTTCATTAAAACCGCATTCAATTGCATTAGGATATTCAACTAGATTTGTAACCTCATCCAGTAATTCCTCATCATCAATACTGGCACTGTAAGGGGTCATAAGCTGCGTTATTTTTGACCGCAAAAGCTCACGCCGTTCATCCATATCAACCACCACCTTCTCCTGTTTAAGTAACTGCCTGTATAAATCCCAATCTGCCGCATGAATTTCAATCCGCTTCCCGGAAAGGAAGGGGTGTCCGTAAGTAAACTTATCTGACTTAATCCCATTTATTTCCAGAGGAACAATCTTATTTCCAAAAAGCGCAATAAGCGAACGCACAGGACGTGCAAAGAACAAACCATTGCCCTTCCACTTCATTGACTTCGGGAAGGATGTGTTTCTGACAATATTTGTTAAAATCTCAGGCAAGATATTTATTGTCTCCTGACCCTCTATTACTTTAACAGCAAAACAATATTCACCTTTAGACGTCTTTTTTATTTTTAGGTTAGCCACATTAACACCCTGAGATTTTGCAAAACCCAATCCTGCTTTCGTAAGCGGTCCAGTCTTATCAAAAGCAATCGCAACAGAAGGACCTTGTATTTCCTCATTAATGCTTGCCTGTTTTTCCGTCAATCCCTTAACAAATAAAATTAATCTTCTGGGCGTACCTGTACAATAAACAGATTCCATTGTTAAACATTGTTTACTTGCCTGCTCTGTAAACACTGTTTTTATCTGATTTAAGGCGGGAGTAATATAACCTGCAGGAATCTCTTCCGTACCAATTTCAAAAAGTAGGTTAGTCATTATTATAACCGCACAATATGTTTTTTATTTATGCCCTTTAATGCGTTTCGGGTATCAACGATTAATTTAGAATGTGAAACAATCAAATCATAATTAAAATTACCGTGGTTCGTAACAATAACGGAACAATCAATCTTGTTTAAAAATGCCTTCGTTAAAGGTACTGACCTTGCTCGAAGGCCGTGATAATTAATCTCCGGTATGTATGGGTCAGTATAAGTTACTCGTGCCCCCTTGTGTCTTAGTATATTCATAATCTCAAGGGCGGGTGATTCTCTGACATCATCCACGTCCTTTTTATAAGCGACACCCAGTATATGAATGTTTGAGCCCTTTATGCTCTTTTTTGCACCATTCAATGCATCAGTAATTTTTTCAACCACAAACTCCGGCATGGCGCTGTTCACCTGGTCTGCAAGGGCAACGAATCGCAACTCGAAACCATTTTTTTTGGCAACCCAGGAAAGATATAACGGGTCAATAGGAATACAATGCCCGCCGAGTCCGGGGCCAGGATAAAACGGCATAAAACCAAATGGTTTCGTCTTTGCTGCATTTATTACCTCCCATACATCTATACCAAGCCTACCTGCCATCAATGCAATCTCGTTGACCAATGCAATATTGACGCTTCTGAATGTATTTTCCAGCAGTTTCACTGTTTCTGCCACCTTTGGTGAAGAAACAGGTACGATTGTATCAATTATTGCGCTGTACATGCACCTTGCCAGTTCTGTGCAATGCCTTGTCACACCCCCTATTACCTTCGGGATATTTCTGACCGAATACTGTTTATTTCCAGGGTCAATACGTTCGGGCGAGAATGCAAGAAAGAAGTCTCTTCCAACCTTTAAACCACCCTCTTCAAGGATTGGCAGAACAAGCTCCTCGGTAGTGCCGGGATATGTAGTACTCTCTAAAACAAAAAGTTGCCCTTTATGCATGTAATTTTTAATTTCCTGGCTCACACTGATAATATAAGACACATCTGGGTCTTTCGTCTTTGTTAAAGGTGTCGGCACGCAAATGATGACCGCATCCAGTTTGGATAGAACACTCGCATCGCCAGTTACATTAAAACGCCCTGTCTTAATTAACTGTTTAACTTCACTATCCGTAACATCAATTATGTATGATTTCCCCTTCTTAAGAGACTCTACACGCTCCATGTTTTTATCAATTCCTGTTACATTATATCCGCTGCGGGCAAACTCCAGGGCAAGCGGCAACCCTACATAACCAAGCCCAACTATGCCTATCCTTGCATCTTTTGTTTTAATTCTTTTTAATAATATACTCATTCGATATCGTTGTACTTTCTTGATAAAAAGATTGCCTTCTTTGTATTAAATAAATCTTTTAAATCTTAAAACATTAGGAAAGTTATATTAATCAGTATCATACTCTATTGCAATCAAAAAAGAGATGCGCGCCACTATAAATACAAAACCTTATTATTAATATTTAAAAACCATTTGATACTATTTAATTATATTTTTTATTTACTATCGCTGAATTAAATTCTAAAATTACTTATCTTATGATTATGTTTAAACATTTAGTTTCAAAAACAATCCAATAAAAGAGGTCTTTCCAATTATGAGAAAATTATTTATAGCGATTGCTATCTGTTCAATAAGTTATTCTGTCCCCAATCTTTCATTCGCACAACAAGGACAAAAAGTTTCTACCGCTGAAATTCTTGGGGAAAGAAAGGAATGTTACTTTGACGACGATAAAGATGGAGATTTTCCAAGGGGATTTCAAAGTTTCTTTACAGGAAAAGGCGAACAGGGACGCTGGATGGTAAAAAAGATAGAAAATGCGCCCTCCGCTGACAATGTTCTAGTGCAGACAAAACTGGATGACACAGACTATCGTTTCCCATTACTAATAACTGATGGAGTATCTTATAAGGACTTAATGGCGTTTGTGAGGTTCAGGGCTGAGGGTGGAAAGGTTGATCAGGCAGGTGGGCTGGTCTTCAGGTATAAAGATACTGGTAATTACTATGTCCTCAGGGCAAATGCATTGGAAAACAATGTAAGGTTATATAAGGTGGTTAACGGGAACAGAGCCCAGATTGCCAGTAAGAATACGAAGGTAACTTCAAATGAGTGGCACTTATTAAAGGTTGTCGCCAAATCCGATAAAATTCAATGTTTTTTTGAAAATACAAAGGTATTTGAGGTATCAGACGACACATTCGACAGCGGAAGCGTGGGCATCTGGACAAAATCAGATTCTTATACGTTATTTGATGACCTTGTAATGCAGGAATTCAAGTAGAATAGATGTGCACTTGTACCAAATATCCAAATAAATAATACAGAAAGTAATTGATTTTTATAAAAAAGCCTTTCCTGTCTCTTGTTCAGGTTTTCCATTGACTAAGATCAATTAAGTTATTATTTATACTTATGAGAATTATATAACATGCTGTAAAAGACAGTAAATATTGTGATATACAGAATTCTTTCTGCATTTTATAATTATTGTGGATTTATTTCTGTATAATCAATAGTTATGTGCAAAATATAAACGGAGAATCGCATGCGTTATTATTTTGATTGGGATCCCAATAAGGCAAAATCAAATAGAAAAAAGCATGGGATTAGCTTTGAGCAGTCATCCACCATTTTTCTTGACCCAAGAATGATAACAGTCTTCGACAGTGAGCACAGTAAACATGAACACCGATGGGCTACAATGGGGATTGACAAGAACGGTATCTTGCTGGTTGTAGTACATGCTTTCCAGCAGTTGGATGCCGACTGTTGCAGAATTAGAATTATTTCTGCCCGCAAGGCAACCAGAAAAGAGTCAAAACAATATGAGGAGGAAAATAAATGAGAAAAGAATACGATTTTTCCAAAGGTGAGAGAGGCAAATTTTATCGTCCAGATGCAGAATTGTATCTACCTATTTACATCGAGCCAGATATGATGGAAGTGCTGAGGGAATTTTCAAAGAAAAAAGGGATTGAGGTTGCGACAATAGTTAATGAGTGGATAAAAAAAGACATATCCATAGTAGAAACAATAACAAAATAACACATAACAAACCACTCCACAGGATGCGGCGAAACTACCGCCGCACCGGTGAGTTTAGTCGTTAGACCAAATGAATAGATAGTATGGGAGCGCAAATGAATAGTACAGAAAGTAATTGGTTTTTATAAAAAAGCCTTTCCTGTCTCTTGTTCATGTTTTCCATTGACTAAGACCAATTAAGTTATTATTTATACTTATGAGAATTATATAACATGCTGTAAAAGACAATAAATATTGTGATATACAGTTTTTTTCTGTATTTCCCAATTATTAAAGAATTATTTCTTTATAATTATAAGCAGGGCGGTAACAATATGTTCTAGTTGTGAATGGTCATACAAGCGGAGGTCCAAGATGGACGATGATGTAAGATATAGAGTTCTCAAAGAGATTGCAGGTGCGATTGGTTACTCGACTGCTGACCAAGCCAAATTCAGGATAGGAAAATCACTTGTACATACAAGGTTCTGTTCCCAGAATGCAGCCGCACCAAGCAAGTACAAGTTTAATATCAATCCGAATACACTCTCCGCAGACTATGAGTTGTGGATTTGCGGTTCATCAAATTCATATTACCTTATTCCGATATCTATTATGAAACAGATCTACTCAGATCCAGAAGCATATGTTGATAAACATCACCCTGAAATCCGGGTCGTTAGTGTTGATATTGAAAAGCATTGTGTCGCATATGCCAAAGGTGGTAAGATATGTGATTTGTCAAGCTTCTTTCAACAACGAATCACATAATAAACCGACCAACAAATCACTCCAGCGGACGGCGCAAAACACCGCCGCTGATTTCGGACGTTAGAAAAATGAAATTTCGTCTTCCCCACCAACAAATCGAGTTTGAGATGCCTAACAAACGGTGGGTTGCTGCTGGGACTGGAGATGTCTTGCTACCGTTTAAGTGTGATGAACCACCAACCAGAACCAACTTACGTTATCGAGTGCATGACGGTTTTCATCGCTTTTATGCTTCGGACAAATAAAAATAATAAGGAGAACCCTTAATGATTAAAATACGTGACAAGATACAAAGTATCTATTTGTCAGTAATAATAGGCATATTAGTTATGGGTACTGGTTGTGCAGAGCTTAAAAAACTGCGGCAGGAGAATGCAGAATTATTACAACGT
>MHYY01000038.1 GCA_001830285.1 Planctomycetes bacterium RIFCSPLOWO2_12_38_17
TATATTCTCTAATCTGTTTGTTAGTCCATTTAGCCGTTCCCATTCAAGTTCTGCAATATGTTTACCCGCAGAAAATAATCTCTGTACAATTTCATCAATTCTTTGCTGTAGTCTTAGAATTCTGTCAAATGGTTTTTTTAACGGGAAGCTGTTCCTGATTCCCTGCAAATGGCTTTTTATTAGTAATATTTTATTATATAACACTTGTATAAGTCTAGATTTAATTTTTTCTATTGAGTCTTTTAACTGCTCATAACGGGGGACTACCAATTCACCTGCTTCTGTGGGGGTAAGAGCCCTTTTATCCGCAACCAGATCGGAAATAGTTACATCAATTTCGTGTCCTACTGCTGAGATAATCGGGATTTTTGATGCATAGATACTACGCGCAACTACTTCCTCGTTAAAAGCCCACAAATCCTCAAGGCTTCCGCCCCCCCTTCCAATAATCATTACATCAATATCAGGGAGGGTATTTAAATCCTTAATTGCCTGAGCGATTTCAAGGGCAGCGCCTTCTCCCTGTACCTTTACAGGGTAAACAAGAATTTCTACCCTTGCAAATCTTCTGTTGATTACATTTAAAATATCCCTGATTGCGGCACCTGTTACGGATGTTACAATAGCAATCTTTCTGGGAAGCAGTGGGAGAGGTTTCTTATGTGCAGGGTCAAATAAGCCCTCCTTTTCTAATTTCTCCTTTAGCTGTAAGAAGGCTAATTGTAATGCCCCGATTCCTTTGGGTTCAATATGTTCAACAATTAACTGATACTGTCCGCGTGCTTCGTATACAGTAACAGACCCGAAGGCGATTATTTGCATTCCATCCTTTAGTTCAAATTTTATATTGTTAGCGACTAATTTAAATATTACAGCCTGTAATTGCGCATCAGAGTCTTTAAGGGTCAGATATACATGGCCGGATGTCGGTCTCTTTAGATTGGATATTTCTCCAACAACCCATATATTAAAGAACTCCATCTCAAGCGAACCTCGAATTCTTCTGGTAAGTTCAGAAATAGTTAATATCTTATTCTGGCTTTTTGTGATCTCTAAAAATAATGGTAATGCCTTTGTGGAATTCATTTTAATCATGCTCTTTAATTTCGACCCTTTTTATACTATTTGCCTTACCACTCTGGCTATCAACGACTATTTTTACGCCGTTTATCCGTACATCCTTTTCCGCTACTTCAAATTTGGTGGGCATTTGAGTTACAATTGCCTTTAATACACAATCAATCTTTCTTCCAAGTATGGATTCATGTGGGCCTGTCATACCCAGATCGGTTATATAGGCGGTGCCTTTGGGCAATATTTTTTCATCAGCGGTTGGTATGTGTGTATGAGTGCCGACTACTGCGCTTACTTTACCATCAAGGTACCATCCCATTGCAATTTTTTCTGAGGTAGCTTCAGCGTGAATATCCACAAATATGATATTTGTTTCTTTTGAAATGTTCTTTAAGGCCTCATCAACCGATCTGAAGGGACAGTCTATTGGTTTCATGAATACACGACCCAGCAGGTTTATTACACCAACGGGAGCATCGGTCTTGGACCGTTTTACTACGTAACCTTTGCCAATTGCTAAAGGTGAGTAATTGTTTGGTCTGAGAACGCTTTTATTGGTTTCCAGTGTACGAAATATTTCCTTTTTATCCCAGACGTGATCGCCTGTAGTAATGACATCAATTCCATAGGAGAGTAGTTCTTCTGCTATTTCTTCAGTAATACCGGCACCCGCAGCTGCATTTTCAGCGTTTGCAATACAGAAGTGTATATTTTCGCTATCAATATACGGCTTTAACTTGTCCTTTAGTATTAAACGGCCGGGTTTTCCTACTATATCACCGATGACAAAGACATTAATATTCATTAAGTATTCTTTCCATAAACATGCTTAAATTTCTCTTTTAAACGTCTTTCAACATCGGGTGGAACAAATTGGCTTACGTTGCCTCCGAGGCTAACGGCTTCTTTAATCAATGTTGAATTTAAGAATGAATATTGTTCGCTGGTCATTACGAATACTGTTTCAACCTCTCTATTCAGAACCCTGTTTGTCAGTGCCCTTTGAAATTCATACTCAAAATCTGAAACTGTACGTATACCGCGAAGTATGATATTTGTCTTCTGTTTTTTGAGATAGTCCACCAGCATTCCACTAAAACAATCTACCTCCACGTTTTTCAAATCTCTAACATGATTTAGAATCATTTCCATGCGGTCTTCTACTGAAAAAAGGGGTTCTTTTAGTGGGTTGCAACCTACAGAAACAACCAGTTTCTCAAAAATAACACTGCCACGTTTAATAACATCAAGATGCCCGTTTGTAACGGGATCAAACATTCCTGGATAAACTGCCTTTTTCATTTTTGTATAATTTTAAATGGGTTATAAAATATTAAATATAGGTTTTTGGAGATATGCAGTTCAGTTTTGAATCGCTAGTTTTACAAAATAAAAGCTGAGATATTAGAACCAGAAACGCCTTGACGTCTTTTGCAGTCCTCGGGGCGTTATATCGAATCTATAAGAATTGTCATTTCTTATAGGATCCAATTCTAAAGTAAGACTGCCGACCCAGTCATGGAAATAACGTGATAATACAAAATTTGTTTTGAGGTTTTTTGGTTTACTATCTATATCTTCTTCAGCTTCAGCATCATCCCTATTCTTATCTATATCTATTGCTGTTGACTTTAAATCGTATTTTTCGGCGAATAAAACACCCCATTTTTCACTAATCTTATAGTCTGCCGCTGCAATAACAGTAGAACTGATATCTCTGATAAATCTGTGGCCAAGAAAATATTGCCAATCAGGAGGATTATAAATTTCAATACCTGACGTTAATACATCAAATTGTAGTTCTTCAGTGTTAAATTCATTCCTTTCGGAAACAAACGCAATAATATCTGTTAGTTGAGAACGGAAGTCAATATTAATAAAGTTGTCTTCTCTTATTATAATTCCATTTATACCTTCATTGTGAAGACCAGCGTTTGTGGGAAACATATAATAATCTATATTAAATTCAACAAAATCAATCGTCTTTTCCAACCCGGGTTCTCCCCGTTTTGTTTGCAGCATATTTTTTATACCGATTACTAAAACCTGTGATGAATCCGTAGCATCCACTTCATCGTATTGATAAAATTCGTTCGGGTCATCTGTAACAACCGGACTATAAGTGTACCGTAATGTGGGGGTAAATACATGTCGCAGACGGTTTATCTCAAACAAATCATTATAAATGCTGTATGTCCTCCAGTGAGTTGAACTCCAGTCAAACCCCAGAGACCCGATGAATCGTCCTGTAGCGGGACCGTTTCCCTCATCAACTGCGCCGGATGTATCAATACTCTCTGAATATCCTGTGATTCTGCCTTCTACAAAGGGGTCTATATTAAAGGCCCACAGATTAAATGGCATATTTACGCGGTTTACAGTATCTACCCTCAAAAGAGATTGGGGTTGGACTGTCTGTTCAATCTGGTCAAAAGAACTGTCGAAATAGGTTACCGCAGATTCCGAAGTATATAAAAGCCGATTATCCAGAAAGGGTTCTCCAATAACTCTGTATGTTACTTCGGGTAAACGCTCTGCATACCTCCTTTCTCGTAAGGTATCCACAGTATTGTCAAAACCGTTTAACTGTTCGTTTATCAGGAATGTCTCTGCCCTGTTATCCTGGATTCTGTGTAAGTACAAGACAGTTTCGTGGTCTTTTTCCTCTTTAAATTCATGTTCAAAGTATTCCCTGAGAAATCTGGGGTCGCTTAAATATGAATATTCCATATCCAGTTGCCAGTCGTGTGGCAGTTCCTGTCTGTGCCTCCATAAGAACGTACCGCGGTCTTCGTGTTCGATGGGGATATTTTTGATATCAAAATCACCCTGGTCTTTTATATAATATGTATCAACAAACCCGTACATATCCTTTGTTTTATACTCAAAATCCAGACCAGTACCTATGCCTCTCTCTTGTAAATAATCAAGGTTTAAGGTAAGGTCACTCCAGTCACTCTGATTTCCGCCTGTAACGGCATACAAGTCCCAGTCCGTTCTGATAAATGCGCCAAAACGGGAAGAACTTCCAAATTGCCAATCTTTTAAGGGGCGATTTTTCCTTATATCAAGGGATAAATACGGGAAATAAGCTACAGGATATTTGCCTAAGTAAAATGAATTATTTGCGGTGGACACAATATTATGTCCTTCACTCTGGATTAACCGTATCCTTTTACCTTTAAAATGATAGTGAGGATGTCCGTATCCACAATTAGTTATGGCGCCATTTTTAATCTCATATTGGCCTTCGCCAATACGCTGTATTTCCTCTCCGCTGATATAAGCAGACATTTCTTCAGAGATAGGTTTTTTTGCTTTTTTCGAGTCAGTTTTTGTTCCTGAAGTATCGCTAGTTTTATCCTTTTTTTCTTTCTGGATGGACGTTTTTATCTGGCTATTGATTAGTATGCCTTTTCCTTCCTTTGCGTTCTCGAATATTTTATCGGCAATTTGTACATCATCCTTTTGTCGCATGGTTACATTACCTTCAGCATAAAACTCACTAAGCGCTCCCTCAGAATAAGCTGGGCTGCCTGATGCCGGTTGGTCAAACCACAGAATAACGCTGTCTGCATCTAGCGTCATATCTCCCTGTTTAATTTTTACGTTTCCGAGTGCCACCACAACGCGTTTATTGCCCTCCTGCCAGGAATCAATGTTATCAGCAATTATATCAACTACTTCTTCTTTTTTTGGTGCACCCGGCGGAATCTTCTTGGATATTTCGGTGGATAAATATTCTTCTTTATCCATCGAACGGATTTCTTCTCCGCGCAGAACAATGTCAGTTATATGCGGTTCTTCAAGGGTTTCGATAACCTGTGTTTCTGAATTGACGACAATGCCTGTCATTGTCTCAAATCTCAAATAAACCTGCGCAAATTTCTCAAAGTTTTCATCTTCAAAAATGGTTACATTACCTTCGCAGTAGACTTCAATTGTTGCCTGTTTGAATTGTGTTGCTTCTCCCTCGCGAAACCAGCAGACTGCTGAGTTTGCCGTAATCTGGAAAGGACCCTGTAAGATTTTTATATCTTTGCTTGCAACAAATACACGAATGCCATCTTTTTCCCAGGTGCTTATGTGACTTGCCGATATTGAAAATGGCTTCTGTTCAATATTCTTTACAGACAATAGTCCTTCGGCGTGACAGTATACGCTTGATACGAACGACAGGAAAAACAATAAAAGAATGTATGCTCTTTTTATGCAGAAATAATTCAAATTTACAGACTCGAAAAGAATTTCTTTATATATTCAATTACGTAGTCCTGTTCTTTGCGTGTAATTTCAGGGAAAATCGGCAGGGCTAACGTTTCATTAGCCGCCTTTTCTGATTCTGGCAAATCGCCTTTTTTATACCCCAAGTACTCAAAACATTTTTGCAGATGAAGCGGAAGCGGATAGTAAATTACGGTTTCTATCCCCTGTTGTTTCAGGTATTCCATCAGCTTATCCCTGTGCGGCGTTGCTATGACATATTGATGAAATATATGGGTATTATAAGATGCCGTATCAGGCATCTTAACGGGTAAATTTTTTAAATATTCATTGTAATATGATGCAATCATTCTTCGGCTTTCAGACCATTCGCTAAGGTATTTTAGTTTAACGGATAAGATGGCCGCCTGGACGGCATCCAGGCGCGCATTTATACCAACATATGAATGATAGTACTTTGGTTTTGCCCCGTGTACCCTTAAAAGTTTGATAAATTCTGCCAGTTTATCATCATTAGTAGTTATAAGTCCCCCATCGCCATAACCACCAAGATTCTTTGATGGATAAAATGAAAAACAACCTATATTTCCGATAGTACCAGCATTTTTACCTTTATAAGTAGCACCTATTGCCTGTGCAGCATCTTCAATGACCTTTAATCCATTGGCATTTGCAATCTCAAGAATTACATCCATATCGGCGCATTGACCGTATAGATGAACGGGTAGTATCGCCTTTGTCTTCCTGTTTACTGCAATGGATATCTTGTTTACGTCAATATTGTAAGTTGACGGGTCTATATCCACAAATACGGGAACTGCGCCAAGGCGCGCAATAGAACCCGCCGTTGCAAAGAAGGTAAAGGGCGTTGTTATAACCTCATCGCCATCTTTTATACCGCACGCCATTAAGGCTAGGAGTATTGCATCGGTGCCTGAAGACACGCCGATAGCGTGTTTAACTAAGCAGAACTTTGTTATGTCTTGTTCGAAAGATTCTACAAAAGGACCGAGAATAAAAGACTGGTTTGCAACTACATCTAAAACAGCTTTATCTATTTCAGCCCGAATACTTTCGTACTGGCGCTTTAAATCAAGAGAGACAACTTTCATCAAGTGATACTAGCCTTCGGGTAAGTAATTAATTTTAGTTCATAAGTTTGCTAAACAACAATATTTGCATAATTAGTCAAAGATTATATTTCTTAAGTCTTAATTTGTCAAATAAAAAAGGAGTATTTGGGCATTTTGGAGGTGTTTTTAATGTAACAATTGTATAAAAAATCTCTTTTTGTATGTTTATACAACTTATTAAAATCTTTCTGATCCTGTTTTTTGTTTCGGATTGCAACAACTTTTTGCGTAAATTTATGGATTTTTTAAAACATTATACTGCTCTTTTGGTAAAGGTGATTTTGTGTGAGGCGGACTATAGAATTTTGGATTTGACGTTTCGAACGGGTTTTTAACAATCTAGACGATTGTCAAACCGGCTTACAACTGATTCAAGTGATTCAAATGCGGAAACTGTCATTCTGAATGTGTGAGCCTTTAGCCCTGAACTTGATTCAGAGGAAGCTTAATGAAAAATCTTTAAGGGTTTTATCAGAGATGGGTCTGAATAAAAGTATTCAATGACAATTATATTTTAACTTATACCAACTGCACAGGTATCGCGGCGTAATTCACTGGCTTTTCTTCCTCGTATCATCTCCAGGAAACCTTCAATCCTTGTGGAGAACTGGCCTGGCATGTAATTGTGATCGTCTATGCAGTCGCCATCGAGACTCAGGAATGGGAAGCCTGCCTTATTTAACTCCCTTTTTAGTGTAGGAACAGCGGCGTTATTCCTGCGGCAGCCCCATGTTGAGAATACAACCACTCCATCAACATTGTATTCCTTTGCAAGCTTTTTGGTCACCTCAACGCGCCTTTCAAGGGGCCCGTTGTAGTGGCTGGTAATAAGCTTCTTTGCAAGGCTTTCGTATGGATTTTTTGGATCGAGTTTATCCCAGAATATGTAATTTGTCTCTTCAAAAGCAATCTTTACTCCCTGTTCCTTTTCAAGTTTTGTCAGGAAATCAACCTTAAAATATGGTTTTAATTCCAGCCATAGAATCCTGATATGGTCGTCTGGTAGTATCTTGTTATTTTTCTTACTTTCTGTAATCTTTGTGCGCAATTCAGATGCGAGGCTGGAAAAGAATTTCAGAGATAGTTTAGAGCCGATTAGTAAAAATGCAGGAAACATAAAGCCTAGCGCCCTGCTGCCGGGTAGCGGGGCGTGCAAATCCTTCCTTAATTCATTGACCTCAAGTATCTTTTCGCGCGTCTGATTTGAATATTCAATTGCCTGTTCAAACGCATCCTGTTTAATTTTCCTGCCGGTTATTTGTTCCAGTCGTTTTACAAAATCTTCCAGTTGCTTTGCAAGATACGTTATAGAATAATCGTCTGCCTCGTAAGGGACGTCCAGAACAATAGTTTCTTTTCCTGTAATTGATTCGCATATCTTTATTGTCTTTGTATTATTATCGCATAGGGTGGTGGTGGCGACCTGGAGTTTGTTTTTGGGAAACATATTTCTGAAGGCATGCCCAATTGCAGACCTGTGGAACGAACAGATGTCCGTGGAAACTCCATAAGATTCAGCCTCAATTAAGCCCCGGGCACTCTGTCCGAAACCTGCAAAGAGCGCGGCGCCAATTTCAAGACAAAAGGGGTTTAAACCCATTGCAAAAAGAATTTCCGAGGGGACGAACATGGTTGTCCAGATGGTACGATCAGGATGCGCATATACGTTATAAAGGTGCTTCGTACCGACGCGAGTTTGAACATGAAAAGAGTCCCATTCCTTATCTTTGCTCCCGCGGAAAAAGATTTGGTATATTTTTGAAAACAGCAAGATATTTTTAAACAGGCGCGGGAAACTACGTTTTAAGAAAGGACTCATCCATTCCTTAAGTTTATTAGCCGACGTCATATTTCACTTATTTTTCCCGAAGGCACTTGTTAATTGTTCAAGAAATGCCTCAACCCTGGTCTTGATTTGCCCTTCGCTGTTTACTGTGTAATCACAGTTGAGATGGAGCAGCGGTATTTTTTTTTCTTGGAATGTTTTTTTGATAACAGGATAATCGAGGAGGTTATGGTCGCAGAATTTCAATGTATGGTAAATTGCGGCGTTAATGGATTTTTCCTGCATGACGGCAAGTATTTTATTAATTCTTTCAAATATATCTACCATGCGGGAGCACGGCGCTCGCTTTATATATCTCCGAGCTATTGACAGGATAGGGTCCTCGCTTATGCCAATCTGTGCGTCAAAGTGCCGGCTGCCGTTACACAAATCTTCTGCGACTACTTTAGCGCCTGCATCTTCAATCACCTTTATTATCTTCTCGTTTTCCATAATGCTGCCCCAGACAAAAAGCCTCGGTATATCTCTTGTGTCCTGTATATTTTCACGTTGTTTCATCAGGTTAGTTAAGTATGTATTGAATTTTTCTGGAACGGCGTTAATGCCTTTCTTTAAAAGGGAGAATATCTCGTACCCGGAGTTCCCAATGTATCCGCCCCAGTACTTTTGTAAAAATAATTTGACCCTTTCCCTGACTGCATTGTACAGGGTGATGCTATTATTTATTTCATCATTATGGATTTTGAGTGAGAAATAGCTTTCAAGTTTTTCTTTGAACCTTTTTAATAGATTTGCATAATAAAACACAGCAGCATCATCTGTATTCTTTGGGATATCGAGTATATAGTTAAATGTCTTTTTTCCCTCGTCCATTTTTGTCCATGCATCATAAAGCCTGCGCATTCCGTCGCACGAGTTGACAAATACCATGCCTTTAAAATCTTCCAAGTTGCCGTTAATCTTCTGATCAACTACTGCTTTAATGTATGGGCAAATATTGCCGCACAATACCTCATTTGCAGAGCAAGATTCCTTATCCGTGCCTTTAATCCTGACTGGGTGAAATCCCGCAGCGCGAATTAATTCCACAGGTGTATAAGAACAAAAATATCCAATCTTTGGCATCTTGTGTTCTTCTTCTGAAAACTCTGTAATAGAGGGTTCGTTGTTTGTGTTTTCTGAGATGTATACAGAGGTTCGGGCCTTTGTTTTCACCTTTTCCATAGCGATTAATGCAGCGCCAAGCGCCCCGTTGATTTGGGGTTCATCGGAGATTTTAATCTTGCAGCCCAGGTTTCTCTCAAGCTCGGTAACGACGCCTATATTCTTTGCAACGCCGCCCGTCATGGCTACTTCCTCTTCAAGTCCGATTCTTTTTACCTGCGCTGTAATACGTTTGGCAATTGATATGTGAAGCGACCTGCAGATATCCGCCGTTTTATGGTCTGCGCCAACGAGCGATACTACCTCCGATTCAGCGAAGACGGTGCACAGACTACTAATGGATACATTGTTTTTTCCATTCAGCGAGATTTGTCCCATATCTTCAAGGTCTATCTCTAAAGTCCTTGCCATCACCTCAAGGAACCTGCCCGTTCCAGCGGCACATTTGTCATTCATAACGAAATCGAGTACATTTCCATTGCCATCAACTTTAATAACCTTGCTGTCCTGTCCCCCAATATCAATGATGGTTCTGGCATTGGGAAAATAATAATTTCCACCCTTGGCATGGCAGGTAATTTCTGTTACAACTTCGCTTGCAAAAGGTACCTTTATGCGTCCGTATCCTGTAGCAACAATATAATCAATATCTTTTTCAGATAGTTTATGTTCTATAAGTATCTGGTTAAAAGTCTTATCCGCTGCCTTTTTACTGCTTGCACCTGTAAGAATAATTATCGAAGAAAGTATTTCCTTCTTTTCGTTTATTAAAACTCCATTGGTAGACATGGAACCAATATCGATTCCTATTGTATACATTCCAAAAATTCTCCTTAATTTATGCGATTTAACTGCTAACTATAATATAAATGACTAAAATAGATGTATATTATTATTCGGGTTCGGGCTTTGGTGGTATCAAACTCATCCATATATTAAATACGAACAGACCTGTGGATATTACTTGCAGGCTGCCAAATATTTCTACTAGTGGATGTATTGGACGAAAGCACACCATCCCAATAAGCCCTATGTTTGCCAAGTAGAATTGAAGGGTGCCAATCTTCGGGTATGCAAGTGGTGTTCCTGAGAATCTTGGTAAGATATGATAGCCTACACCATAAATCATCATTGACATCCAACCCAGAAGGTTTAGATGCACATGGGTAAATAAAAGCTGAGCTGGATAGCTTTTCATTGCGACCATAATAACGCCAATTACAGCCGCAATAAAAAAGTAAATCAGGCTTGCTCGTATGAAATTTTTAGAGAGCGGGCTCATATATTAAAAACCCCTTCATCCATTATGTTCGTATAGTAACAAATAATTCTTTACAAAAGTATCAGAAAGTTTAAAATATCTCCAAAATATTGATTGTCAAACAAAAAATGGTTTTTAATAGGTTTGTTTATTTGTATTAAAGTTTTTGTCTTTATTAATTGACTAATAAATATAAATGTTTTTTGGTGATAATACTAATAAAGCCGCTTACAAAAAGTCTAATAGTATAAAGTCCACCTCATTCCAACCAACGGGAGCTGCTTCAGCTTACACAAAAAAGCTTTTAACTTCAATAAGTGCATCAGAAAGACAGGTTCTTGGACAATGCCTTTTAAATGAAATGTCCCGTTCTCTGTCAATTTCTTCCGCTCAGCTCTTTGTACATGATAAACCTCAAAAGCACTCTTTAAAAAATGGTAAATTAATGAGAAAGACTTATGGGACATACAAGGACGGGAAGATTACTCTAAGCAATAAGACGGCAATACGAGAGGCAGTAATCGCGCCAAAAACATTCCTTGATACGCTGATTCATGAGTTTATACACCATTACGATTATAAAGTACTTAAACTACCAGTTAGTTTACACACGGCAGGCTTTTATTACAGGTTGGGAGATATAATGAAAAAATTAATCAAATAGAAAATCAATTTATAGCAGAATTTTTATCTTTTTTGTTCTTGTAATTCTAATATTTAATTAATGTTTATTATTAAATTTTATATCTTTAACCTCCAGTTCCAGATTTTCACTATCCATCCAATTATTTATTTTTAAAGTAAAGACGATTGAACACATATTCCCGTTTTGTTTAAGTTTGTCAACCAAATTACCCATCCCAAAGGCTACAGTCCTGAGGGAAGTATCGCCCTGTTTAACATAAAAACTCAGGTGTTTTCCAGTTGAGCCAATACGACGGGGCTGGCCTACAACTCTTAAATTTATAGCGGCAAATAAAGGAACAGGGTTGCCCTCGCCATATGGTGAAAGACGCGCCAGTTCTGATACTAATGCTTTTGACAGCATGGACAGTGTTACTTCTGCATCAATATTCAGGACAGGTAGTAAATCTGTCCTATTCAGTTTTTGAGACGTAGCGCTATTAAACATATCGCGAAATTCATTGATATTTTCAGGAAGTATTTTTAACCCGGCAGCTTGTGCATGACCGCCTACTGAAAGTAATTTTTCTTTACAGCATTCTAACACATCCAGTATGTGAAACGCGGGAATGGAGCGTGCTGAGCCGTGTCCCAGATCATCCGCTATGGCAATCATCACAGCGGGGCGGTTAAATTCTTCCACAATTTTGGATGCAATAATTCCAATAACTCCAGGGTGCCACTTCTTGTCAGCCAGGACAATAGAGTGTGTTTCATTCATATTTACTTCTTTTTCAATTTTTCCCATGGCTGATTCCATGATTTCTATTTGAATATCTTGTCGCCTTTTATTTTCCTGTTCAAGAAAACCTGCGATTTCCAGTGCCCTTTCTCTGCATGTTGTAGTCAGCATCTCTACGACAATCTTGGCATTACCTACCCTGCCTGGTGCATTAATCCTAGGTCCCAGACGATACCCTACATGAAAGGTCTCTAGCGTAGTGTTGGAAAGTCCTGCTACATCAAGAAGAGCACGAATGCCAGGAATTTCAGAGTGTTGTAAGGCGCTGAGTCCGTATTTTGTTAGAATACGATTTTCGCTTAAAAGTGGTACAACATCGGCAATTGTTCCAAGTGCTACAAGCCCCACAGCATTTAATAAGAAATCTTTAAATTCCGAGGACACCTTCTTCTGAGGAGAAGATTGCTGTCCAATTGCCCATGCAAGTTTAAATGCAATACCTACTCCTGAGAGACCGCTAAAGATATATTGTGACGAACTTAACTTTGGATTTACTATTGCAAATGCGTCGGGTATTTCGCATCCAGGTTGATGATGGTCTGTAATAATCAGGTCAATGTCGCACTCTCGCGCAATATGAGCCTCTCGACAGGCATTTATGCCGCAATCCACTGTTAATATAACATCCGCCCCGCCTTCTTTAAGTTTCTTTATGGCGTCTGAATTTAAACCGTAACCCTCCTCCAATCTCTCAGGTATGTAATAATCTACATGCGCACCCAGCAACCTCAGGCATCTGTACATAAGCGCCGTGGCTGATAAACCATCAACGTCATAATCGCCGTAAATAACTATTTTTTCCTTTTTTCGTATGGCATCGTTTATTCTGACAGATGCCTTTTCAATACCGGGTAAAAGCGAGGGATCTCCTAATGATGAGATTTGAGGTTGAAGGAAGTTTCTGGCAGTTAAAATATCCGTTATCCCACGATTAATGAGAACCTGGGCAAGCAGGTGCGATATTTTAAGTTTATTAGCAATCTCAGCCTGTAAAATCCTGTTCGGAGGATGGAATACCCACCTTTTGTCCATGAGAATATTATTCGGGATTGTGAGTTATAAACTAACTCAGATTATTGCGAAATATTATTTTTTTACATTCTACTTGTATTTTTAAGTCTTTCAAGTAAATTTATTTTTTTATAATTTTGTAGCCTGGAATTGTGAAAGACGGGGTAAAAACGAGTCCATTACGAAACGTTGTAATTAAATACTATGGAGTTGTTACCTGTTCTTATAAATGAGGTTTTTACCCTGCGTATATTAGCATAATGGAGGTATTATATATGCTGGTAAATATATTAGGTTTATAAGGTTTGTTGAAGATTCCATCAGGGGAAAAGGATGTAATATTTTTAAGTATTTATTCATTTATCCGGCGTGTCTTTTGTTATTCCTTCCATTTCTTCCAGCGTTCCTTCGGCAATCTCTTTCTCCAGCTTTACTACTTCATGGAAGGTGATTCCCTCATGCCATAGAAATATAAAACCCATGATTGTTGAAGGTATAATACTGATTGCCCACAGAACAATTGCATAACTTTGTGCTGCTGTGGTTTGTACACCAAATATGTCTAATGACTTTAAAACTGCGATATGGAAGACGCCAATATATCCAGGAGCCTGTGGCATTGCCACGGCTAGCGCAAGGCAGATAGCAACCAGACATGCGCCTACAAAAGGGAGTTGTAGATGAAATGAAAACCCAAGTAGATATATTTCCGCGCCTCCAATAATCCATATTATGATAGAAAGCGCCAGCATGTAAACAGTCTGCATTTTATTTTCCAGTATGCCCAGACCGTGAACAAACGATTCGTAAAATCCTAAAATCTTATCTTTTAATTTGTGGGGTAAGAAAAAACAAATGCTGGAAAGTACCTTTTTGAAGAAAGCGGGTTTTATAATAATCAGAAACATGGAAGCTATGGTAAATACACCTACGCCGCCAAACACCGCCGTCCACTTTTTCAACGAAGGGATAATTGATTCCTTGAACGTCGTTACCTCACCTGCAGTTACCTGAACAGAAGGATCGTGTTGATATGCAGTTGGGTGCGGTAATAGGGTAATAACCACGACGGTAAATATAATCAATCCCAGCATATCAAAGATTCGTTCAACTATTACTGTAGCAATGGAAGTTGAGAATTTGACATTTTCTTTTTTGTACAAGATAAATGGTCTGAGCGCCTCTCCAACGCGTGCAGGGAGGACATGGTTTGCCATAAAACCAATGGATGTGATGGATATAAGATTTAATACAGGAATCTTTTTGATATGAGACAGGAGTCCCTGCCAGCGAAGCGCCCTTATGGCATATATAGAAAGGGCAAGGATAACGGATGGTATAACAAACCAGTAATTGGCTTCTTTCATGGCGTTTTTAAGTAACGACCACTCGATTTTCCTTGCAAATAACCATGAGCAGAAAACACTGATAGCAATGCTTACAATAAACAAGATATTCTTTTTATTAAATTTCATCACAACCTTTCGTAATTTATTAAATTTCCCATGTTTTTGATTGCCTTTAGAATTTAAATTGAAATACCAGATGCTTGCCGTTTCTTTTGTGTTGAATAGTTAATACATTTATATCGGATACATTTTCAAGTATATGTGCTTTAACTCTATCATTATAATCAGATGTTTGAACAATAAGATTAACACTGCGTTCTGATTACAGTAAACGTCTCTGTTTCGTAATAACGGGTTTTTCGCCAGGACAGTTTTTTCACAAATCATGGGGTATATCTGTAATATTTAAGATATTATTAGCCATTC
>MHYY01000039.1:0-1226 GCA_001830285.1 Planctomycetes bacterium RIFCSPLOWO2_12_38_17
TGGTGGAATTGGAGAAATCTTCAATCAACTTGTTATAAATGGTGATATTGGGAGCCAGAATAAAAAAGTTTTTTATGCCTTTTGTCAGATACAGGTAAACTACAAATGCACCCATAAGTCGGGTCTTGCCAACCCCTGTGGCCAACGAAAAACAGATTGACGGGAAATTTCTCTCAAAGTCAGTGCAAATAGGATAGGCGCTTTTGACTATCTCCAATGCAGCGGATAAATCGCTATTTTTCTGAAGGGTCAATTTATCAGTCAACTCTGCCAGTATATTCAGGCTATCAGCCTGCGGCGGACGAAGGCTTAAGCGATTTTTAATTGATTGAGCTATCCGGTTCATTTAGTTATTACCCTCATTATTACCCTCTTTTAGAGGTATTACCCTTTTTCTTCCATTTTCTTCCATAATGCGCCCGGGCCTCGCCCGATACATTCAACCACGCCATCTTTCCGCATAGCTTTAAGCACTGTTCGTATCATATCACGGCTGACAGCAGGACATTTCTTCTCTATATCCGCAACGGTAAAGTCCCTGTCAATGGCAAGAACAGCGTGATGCACCATCTCTGTTTTAGAACCCCGCTGGCTTCCTACGGAACCGGCTCTCTCTTCAAACTCCTTATATGCAGTTTTAAGAATGGAGAGCACAAAATTCAAATACGGCCATGGATCATGTTTGCCATCGTGCCAGCCTTTGGAACTTTCCGCAAGGGTTTCATAATACCGCTGCTTATTTTCTTCAATAATGCGTTCAAGACTGATATACCGGCCGACCTCATACCCAAGGTGATAACACTGCAAAAGCATAAGCAAGCGGGATACCCTTCCGTTGCCGTCACGGAATGGATGCACGCATAGGAAATCCAGATTGAACGCCGCCATCGCAATTAATGGATGCGTCCAGCGTTCTTTAATGCAATCCTGCCACGCCTTTACCAGTAACTTCATATATCGCGGGGTTGCGTTCGCAGTCACCGTTTTAAAGCGAATCCGCACCCTCCCGTCGGGATACCGTTCTATGATGTCGCTGTCTCTGCTTTTATACTCCCCTGCATCGCCTATGCCGCCCCGCGCCAACCGGTGCAGTTTGCGGATGGTGTCTTCCGACACTGCAAGGGAACTGGACTTCGTATGGAGCAGTTCAAGCGCGTTACGATAACCGCGCACCTCTTCTTCGTCCCTGTCCCGTAAATGCGCCCTGCCGAATACCACTTCCTTTA
>MHYY01000039.1:1235-11940 GCA_001830285.1 Planctomycetes bacterium RIFCSPLOWO2_12_38_17
CTTTACCCTTGCAGGGTCAACATTAACGCCTTCAATCCTGTTGGAGGACACCGCGCTCTCTATTATGGCATGTTCTTTCAGCGCCTTCAGCTTCTGCGGAGCCTGCCGCTCATAAAGTTTCTGCTTGCCAAGACACTCTCCAAGATCGGCAAGATACCATGCAGTGCTCTGCGGTACGGATTGCGCTGCTGATTCAAAAAACAGAAACGTTTTCATAATTCGTCATCCTCGCCAAACAAAGGCAATTTCCGTGCTGACCGTTTTAATTTCTTTAACGCAGTCTTTGTTTCAGGCTGTGGCTCCGGTTTCTCTGCATTCCCCTCTAGAGAGGGGTCAGGGGTGTGTGGCATATTCACTATAGTCAAACTACAGTCTTCTTTTCCAAACTCGCACCGTCCTAAAAGCATCTTTGGGATTTTCTTAACTGTAATATTCGGGTATCTGCTCTCACACGGCTTTGAGAAAGACTTGCAGCAGATAAGCAGGCTCTCATCTGGCTGCATCTCGTCATGGATTTTATCAAGAAACTCCATCGTAACAAATTTTGTAGTAGTGAAGATATAATCCTTTTCTGTTGACTTGCCCTGCTTCCAGTAAATCTGCTCATCAGGAGAATATTTAAAACCCTCATGCTTTGCCATAGCGGCTGCGAGCATATCGGCATTGTAACGTTCGTCAATAATCCAGTTGTCATGTTTATCCTTTTTCAGTAAACTTGGGGCTAAATAGTAATACTTGAATCCACCGCCGCCCTGCCAGTTCACAGCTTTGGATATGCCACCTTGATCGGTGCCGTCAACTACGCTTTTCAAACGAGGCAGGCAGTGGGTATGACAATGCGCTCGCCCAATTCAATGCCTATCCACCTGCGCCCCATCTTATGCGCAACAGCAGCAGTTGTGCCTGAACCGAGGAAGGAGTCCAGAACCCAATCACCGGGGTTACTGAAGTGTGACAAGATGCGCTGAATTAATATTTCAGGTTTCTTACCACCTCTAAAATCAACTGATCCTTCAGTTCGACAGTTTCCAAAACTGCCCGCAAGGTCATAAAAGTTCTCTATGGGAGTTGTTTGCTTTAGATCAGGGTTGTCGAGCTGAAACTTTGGAACACCTTGATAGTATTTTCCTTTAGTCGCCCCAGCACGTTGTGGTCCAGTAAAGTAACGATAATCAAAGCTATCATCACCTATTCCATAAACTTTATATAAAACTCCTAATCCATCTTGCTCAACTCTACCAGTAAGATAATCCCGGAAAAATCTACCAGATGAATTTCCATCCAATATAGTTCCAGTTGCCCAGATTTCTTTTAAGCCTAAAGCAGAACCTTCTTTCTGAACTATCCTATAATATCCTTTCTTTAAAATAGCTACTTTTTTCCCTCCAATAGTTGTCTCAACTCCAGGCTCTAATTCCTCAACGTAAAAATTGAACTTATCAAAAGAACTTTGCTTTTCATTCAAATTTGGTTTTGCGCCATACTTCTTCCTGTAAACATGGATTTGCTCAATTTCTTTATGATAATCCATATCTTGTTTAAGAGTTTTTTCTGGATATCTGACTTGGATATAAAGTGTAGTTAGATAGTTGCTTCTTTCAAATATTTCATCCATAAGAACTTTTAGATAATGTCCTTCTGCGTCGTCAATATGACAACATATAAATCCATCTGGACTTAGTAGGTTTTTAAGAACAATCAATCTATCACGCAATAAAGAAAGCCATAAAGAATGTTCTAATCCGTCATCATAATGCTCAAATGCATTCCCCGTATTATAAGGCGGGTCTATGCAAGCGCACTTTATCTGTCCTGCAAAGTCCTGCTCAAGCGCCTTGAGTGCAAGGAGGTTGTCGCCGTGAATAAGCATGTTTTCACTATTTTTGTCCCCATAAGACTTTTCCGGGTCTTCAATCAATATCCGCGGCTCAAGCTTCGACTGTTTATCCTTGCCTATCCAAGTGAGTTCTAATCGCTGTGTTTTAGACATTAACTATCTCCCAATGCCCGCCTTTGTCGGGACCGATACGTTTTATAACTCCTTTTTTTCTAAGTCTGGTTATATGGTATTTTACTCCGTCTTCAGTTATCCCTACAACCGCTGCCAGTTCTTTTTTAGTAATGTCAGGTTTGTTCGTGATAGCTTCTAGGATTTTCTGGGTAGTTTTCTGGGTAGTTTTCTGGGTAGTTTTCTGGGTAGTATCTACCAACCCATCTACCAACTTTTTCCCCGCCCTTCCTGCAACTTTTTTTCCGTCCTTTTCTCCGTTCGATTCAATAGGACGTTTAAAGGTAATTGTATAAAAGTCGGTCTGCCTGATGTGAGGCGTCGGCAGTCCTGCCGTAGCCATTGCTTCTTTCATCCGCCTGATTCCAGTGCCAGCCCGTTCTACCTTGTCCATGCGGAAAAAGAGGTCTGCTATATGCTCGTTTCTACGCACAGAGATTTTCCCGAAGTCCTTCTTTTTCGCTCCCGGAAAAACGCCGGGGTTTATTATTTCCACCCTGTCGTCATATACTTCCACCATCAGGCTTGTCCCCCTTACGCTATAATCACGATGGATTATTGCATTTGCTACAGCCTCGCGCAATGCCTCAAAAGGTATCTCATAGATGTCTTTGCGGTTTATACCCTTTATCTCACTGCGGCGGTTCAAATGTTTCATAAGGAAAAGCACCGCTGCATTGAACTGAGTAAGAAGATCGTCCTGCACATCCTGCCGGTCATAGATATGTACACGGTCTCTTCCCTTGAATGCAATTAGTGTCATCTGCGATTGAAGTATAAACTTGCGGGGATTTTTAGCAAAGAAAAGCACGCCTGCATTGGCAATCTTGTCATCCTGCGCTATGCTTAAACTTGTCAGAATGTCCCGGGGAACTATTTTCCTGATGCTGATATCCGCTTCTTTCAGAAAATCCTGTATCTTTTCCTTTGATATGTCATTCCATGTAACATCCTTATTGACTTTTTCTTCAAATGGAGTTGCCTCATGTTCCTGAAACATTGTCCGCAATTCATGGTTGGTCATCTTCTGTGTTGTACCGTCAAGCCTTCTGAAATATCCTGAACTGCAATTATAAGGCTTCTCCTCTCCCTGCGGCACTTCTATGGCTATGATGTTCTGTAATTGTTTTATCTTTACCTGAACCGGGGGATTACAGTTTCTTGCAATCGAATTTATGCGTGCCTTAAGATCATTTGTAAGTTTCTCGCCGCTTACCGTCCGGTCATCTCTAACGCCCAGAAGAACAACCCCACCCTTGGTGTTTGCAAATGCGACAATATCTTCATCAATCCGAGGCGTAAAATGCTCTTTGAATTCGATGGTAAGCCCTTCGCCTTCCTGAACAAGTATTTGTACTTTATTGACATCCATCATTTAAGCAATATCCCTTTCTAGACTACCTTGTAAGTTATACGCTTTGCATCTTTCACTAATATAACAAAAAAACCCCCTTCTTGGATACTTAACACCTACGACATAATCCCCCTGTCCTTGAAACTCACATAACTCTCATGACCTACGATTATATGATCGAGGACTTTTATACCAATTATTTGCCCTGCTTCTACCAGCCGACTTGTAATTTGGATGTCTTCTTTGCTGGGTTCCGGGTCGCCTGACGGATGATTATGCACAAAGATGACTGATGCGGCAGATTCTTTAATTGCCGATTTAAATGCCTCTCTGGGATGTGCAAAACTGGAGTTCAAACTTCCCCTAGTAACTTCAGATTCTTTAATAAAGCGGTTTTTGTTATCAAGTAAAACGGACAGAAAAGTTTCTTGTTTTTTCATGCGCAATCGTTCATGGAAATGTTCAAAAATATCCCTACTGCATTTAAACTGCTGTTGTGGTTTAACAAAGGTTGTGGAAAAGCGCCTTGCAATAGCAAGAGATGCCTTAATCTGCGCAGCCCGTGCGGGTCCAATGCCCTTTGTCTTACATAATTCAGAGATGGAAGCCATGCTCAAATCGCGAAAATTACCATATTTTGAAAGGAGACCTTGTGCCAGATCAATCGCAGTATAATTGGCAGTGCCATCTCGAATGATAATTCCCAGCAGTTCAGCGTCCGTCAGGCACTCATCGCCGTACTGAATCAACCTTTCACGCGGCCGTTCATGGGCAGGAAGTTGTTTAATCGTGGGCCGTTTCCTCTCTTTTTTCATACATGCAAATTATACTTCAATAATTACCCCTGTCAACAAATGCCTTGTAAATACATACCATCCAGAAAAAACATTTGATTAAATAACCTGCCTTGTTTATAGTAGCATTGTAGCAAGATTCAGAAAATTTCTGGAGATGTTTTATGCACGTAAAGCATTCGACTTTACCTGAATTTCAATATCATGACTCACTTCAATACAAACCTGATGATGCGTTTAATATTCTTATAAAAAAAGCCATTGAACTGGGCTGTAAACACGCTGCTATCATTGACACCAGCACAATAGCTGTTGCACGTTGGGTACAGTTAAAATGCAAATACGGATGTGAAGAGTATGGGAAGAAATTAACCTGTCCACCGCATTCTCCGTCTTATGAAGAAACAAAAGAAATCCTTAAAGAATTTAAAAAAGCCTTACTCCTGCACGGACACCTGAGCTGGCAAATGCGGTATATTGTATCGGAAATAGAAAAGATGGCGTTCTCGATCGGATTTTACAAGGCATTTGGACTCGGAGCAGGTCCATGTAAACTATGTGAAAACTGCGAAACAACATCGCCTTGTGTTCGCATGACTGAAGCAAGGCCTTCAATGGAGGCATGCGGTATAGATGTCTATCAAACTGTAAGAAATCACAACCTAAAAATTGAGCCGCTTAAGAATAAAGACGATGAAGTCAATATATATGGACTTGTACTCTTAGAATGATTAAATAAAATATTTTACAGAATAAATACAGGAGATAATAGAAATGGTAACAGACATTATTAAAAAGGTAATAAACCTGGGGTTTGGGGCATTATTTGTAACAAAGGAGAATATCGAAGAAGTTATTAATGATATGGTAAAAAAAGGAGAAATAAAAAAGGATGAAGCCAAGACACAAGCCAAGGAATTATTAAATAAAGTCCTTTCAGGCAAAAAAGAGATTGAAACACGCTTAGAAGAAATTATCGAAAATGTACTTCACAAACTGGATATCCCAAGCCGCAAAGAACTACAGCAAATGCAACAGAAACTAGATGAAATTATAAGAAAGCTGGACGCAAGGGAAGATTAACAAAGAATTTACCACGGAAAAACATGGAATATCACTGAAAATGATATGCAAATTTGGGTAGCGGCTGGTATTTATCCTATGTAATTTGCAGTGTAATTCCGTGAAAATCAGTGGTGAGCCATTAGGGTAATACATGCAACTTAGAAAAATAGGACAAAAAATCCGTGATATCCGTCGTTTTAATCAAATCCTGAGAATATTAACCAAGCATGGTTTTGGTTTTGCTATCCAGCAACTACATTTAGAAAGACACGTTATAGGAAGAGGCGTTATCAAGATTCGTATGCTGAAACGCTTCACAGAGCCGCAAGAATCCAGATCTGTACGTCTTAGAAAAGTATTAGAGGAGTTAGGACCCACATTTATAAAACTTGGGCAAATCCTGAGCGTTCGTCCTGACCTAGTTCCAATAGACCTTTGCGATGAACTCAGCAAATTACAGGACCAAGTCCCGCCTTTTGATTACGGCGATATCAAAAAACAGATAAAAGAATCTTTGGGGAGTTATCCTGAAGAACTATTTTCTGCTTTTAATTCTACCCCAATCGCCGCAGCCTCACTTGGACAAGCACATCAGGCACGTCTTAAAACTGGTGAAGATGTTGTTGTAAAGGTACAACGTCCCGACATCCGCAGAACCATCGAAACAGACATTGATATTCTTTATACGCTGGCACAGTTAGCAGGTCGTTATATGGCTGATATAAAGGTCTTCGATCCCAACAGCATTGTTAATGAATTCTCAAAGGTTATCACAAAAGAAATAGATTTTACCCATGAGGCGCACAACATTGACAAATTTTGTAAAAACTTCAAAGATAGTGTTACTGTCCGCATCCCAAAAGTCTTCTGGGAATATACAAGGTCTAAGGTAATCACTACAGAAGAAATAAAAGGCATCAGACTGAACGATTATTTAAATCAACCACATTCTAGTGAGGAGAAAAGGACTGTTGCTTTAAATGGCGCCAATGCCATTCTTCAACAAATATTCGTTGACGGGTTTTTCCATGCCGACCCGCATCCAGGAAATATATTCATCTTACCTGATAATGTCGTCGCCTTTGTAGACTTTGGAATCGTTGGCAGGTTAGACGAAGACAGCCGCGACGCCATCGTAAGCCTCCTGATCGCTGTGTCAATGAAAAACGCACGAGGCATTATAAAGGCGCTTGAATCACTCGGCGCTTTTACTGAAGAGGTGCCTATAAGGAGTTTTAAACACGATATTAACGACTTTATGGAAAGGTATTATGATATTCCTTTAAAACAGATTGAAATCTCAACGGTACTCCAGCAGGCAATTGATTCCATGTTGCGTTATAAATTAAAGATACCTCATCAATTCCATGTACTGTTTAAGGCTATCACTACGATTGACGGCGTTGCAAGACAGTTAGACCCTGAATTCAACACTATAGCCCATACAAGGCCATTTGTTGAAAAACTTGTACGCGAGAGACATGACCCGTCACGCATGTTAAAAGATGCTGCGCTCTATTCATCAGAATTACTGGATATCATCAAAATAATTCCAAGGGATGCTTATGAAATCTTAAAAAAGATTAAGACGGGAAGATTAAAAATAGAATTCGAACACCAGGGGCTTTCAAAATTTATCTCTGAGATGGATAAATCCAGTAACCGAGTCTCTTTCAGCTTGGTTATTTCCGCATTGATAATTGGTTCTTCCCTTATAATAATGGCAAACAAAGGCCCGCTCGTTTACGGTTTCCCGGTACTTGGTGTACTGGGATTCATATTTGCTGGCATTCTTGGACTTGGACTTGCAATAGCTATTCTAAGGTCTGGACGTTTATAAAATAAAAACCTGATATGAAAGAACTTATTGAATCATTCCTAAACTACATTATAGTTGAATGCGGTTTGTCTAAAAATACCATCTTAAGCTATCGAAGCGCTGCTTGACACTGTTTTGCGGGAGATATTCGATTTTCACAGAAGATTAGGAGCGTTGAGAATGTTTTATTTTGAAGTCTTTAATGCATTTTATCAGGAAAAGGTAAAATACCTTGTTGTGGGTGGTCTTGCTGTAAATCTACATGGTGTGCCAAGGATTACATACGACATTGATATTATCATTTCAACTGATAGAGATAATGTTTTGAAACTAAATAGAACTTTAAAGAATTTGGGTTATGTTCCACGCCTCCCGGTTAACCCCGACGATATGGCAGATGAGAAGACATTAAAAGATTGGATTGAAAACCGCAATATGAGAGCCTTCAGTTTTTATCATGAGAAAGAAAACCATAAAGTAGTTGATATTGTTTTAGTTCAGCCTCTTGATTTCACCAAGGCATTCCAACGTCGTGTAATAAAAAAGGTGGATGATATTGAGATTTATGTGGCTTCCATAGATGATATGATTTCCATGAAAAAAGCGAGCAATAGGCCTAAAGATTTAAGCGATATGGAAATGCTAAAAGAAGCCCACAAAATAATGGAGCAAACAGATGAATAAAGGATTTTATTATATATTAGAAAAAGAGGATATTGTAAATTATATGAAACTCTCAGCAATGGAAAAACTTAAATGGTTAGAAGAAATTGTGTTGTTTACTGAAAAGGCATTGACGCCCGAAGAAAAAAAAATTAGAGAATATTTTAGAAATAATAGAGTGATTGTAAAAAATGGCAAAGAACAAAAATTCTAATGAAAATAGGAAAATAATCAATTCTCAAGCCTTTCGTGTATGGCCTCCCGGCACTTGGCATACTGGGATTCATATTTGCGGGCATTCTTGGACTTGGACTTGCAATAGCTATTCTAAGATTAGGACGTTTATAAAATAAAAACCTGATATGAAAGACCTTATTGAATCATTCCTAAACTACATTATAGTCGAATGTGGTTTGTCTAAAAATACCCTCTTAAGCTATCGGAGAGATTTGCAGATGTTTACAGATTTTCTGCGCTCTAAAAACATATTGGACTTTAGTAACGTCCGTCCCGATACAATTACAAGCTTTATCATTTCAGAGAAAAAGCGTGGGCTTTCTATAAATTCCATAACCCGTGCCATTGTTTCGATTCGCATGCTTTATAAATTCCTGATTTCAGAAGAAAAATTACAACGAAACCCGCTTGCCTCCATACAATCACCCAAACTCTGGATGAAATTGCCGGATGTTATTCCTATTAACAAAATTGACAAGCTGCTCTCTACTCCCGATGTAACAACAAAAATAGGCATCAGAAATAAAGCCATTCTTGAACTTATGTACGCCACTGGCGCGAGGGTATCAGAGGTAAGCGCATTACAAATGGACTGGCTCAACCTAGAGTATGGATATGTTAAATGTCGTGGTAAAGGTTCAAAGGAACGCATTGTTCCCGTTGGAACGAAAGCAATTGAAGCCATAAAAAATTACCTGGAGGTTACCAGACCAAAAATTAAAAACAGCAAGGCAAGCAACTATTTATTTCTTTCAAAATCAGGAAGACCGCTTTGCAGAGAAAATATTTGGGTTATCGTTAAAAAAACCGCCTTAAAGGCTGATATCAACGAACATATCTCTCCACACAAATTACGCCACTCATTTGCCACTCACCTGTTAGAAAACGGAGCCGACTTGCGTTCAGTTCAGGAAATGCTCGGACACGTTAATGTCTCCACCACACAGATTTACACCAACGTCAGCAAAAAGCATCTGAAAGCCGTACACCAACAGTTTCATCCACGTCCATAAAAATCCTTTTAAATCGCCGTTTATTATATAAACATTGTTTTTGACTTTTTTTTAATTAATTCTATAATTGTGTCGAATATGAACAATTATTTACCTATACTAATTTTATTCATTATAGCTGTCGGTTTTGCCGTTACCAATGTTGGGATTTCAGCTATACTCGGAAGTAGAAAACCCACACCCGAAAAGCTAACTCCTTATGAATGCGGTATTGAACCCGTAGGTTCCGCAAGAGAGCGCTTTTCTGTAAAGTTTTATCTCATTGCAATGCTTTTCGTAATTTTTGATATAGAAGTCGTCTTTCTATATCCGTGGGCAGTTGTTTTTAAACCATTAAAATTGTTTGGGTTTATAGAAATCCTTATCTTCGTGGGTATATTACTCGTGTGCTACCTGTACATATGGAAAAGGGGCGGCTTAGAATGGGATTAGAAAGCCATCTTGGTGATAACATACTAACAACCACCCTGACAACCATGGTGAACTGGGCACGCAAATCCTCATTATGGCCCATGCCGTTCGGGTTAGCATGCTGCGCAATAGAATTGATGGCGGCAGTCGCCCCTCGCCACGATATAGCGCGATTCGGGGCAGAGGTATTCAGATTTTCACCAAGACAAGCTGACCTAATGATTGTAGCAGGCACACTGACATATAAAATGGCATCTGTAGCACGGAAGATTTACGACCAGATGCCTGAACCCAAATGGGTCATCGCAATGGGCGCTTGTGCTATTTCAGGAGGAGTATTCAACACATACAGTGTAGTTCAGGGTATAGACCAGATCATGCCTGTGGATGTTTATCTACCGGGATGCCCTCCCAGACCAGAGGCATTGATTCATGCGATTATGAAAATGCAGAAAAAGATTGAGAAAGAAGCTATTTAAACTATTTTAGAATCTTAATACTTACTTATAGAAAAGTTTATAAAACATCGTTTGCTTTCTAACGATCTGACCTTACAACATGGATAATGAAGCTATTGCTACATTGATAAAAACGCAGTTTCCTGAAGCGGTTTTGAGTTCAAATATATTTCTTAATGAATTGACTCTTATTATAAAGAAGGATTGCATAACAGAAGTTGCTCATTTTACTAAAGAAAACAAAGAGCTTGGTTTTGATTTTTTATCGGACCTATGTGGTGTTGACAAGGCTGAAACAGATGGTATTTTCGAAGTAGTTTACCATCTCTATTCCATATCCAAGAACCATCGCTTACGGTTGAAAGTACAAATCCCATCAAATAACCCTCATATTTCAACCGTAACCGATATCTGGAAAACAGCAAACTGGCATGAAAGAGAAACCTTCGACATGTTTGGTATTTACTTTGACAACCACCCAAATTTACAAAAAATACTTACGCCAGACGATTTTAAAGGACACCCCTTAAGAAAAGACTACCCACTCGATGGAAGACAACCCGCCACGCTCCGAGAAGTATACAGAAAGGGCGAGGCATAATGACGGCTTCAACTACTACTAAAACACACCTGATGACCATAAATATGGGTCCGCAACACCCCAGTACTCACGGAGTTTTGAGGCTATTATTAGAACTGGATGGCGAAATAATTGTTAAGGCAGAACCACATATCGGATTTCTTCATAGAGGCGTCGAAAAACTCGCAGAATACCGAACCTACCATCAATGTATACCCCTTACCGACAGATTAGATTACGTAGCGCCTTTTTCCAATAATCTCGCTTATATACTAGCCGTTGAAAAATTACTTGGAATAGAAG
>MHYY01000040.1:0-417 GCA_001830285.1 Planctomycetes bacterium RIFCSPLOWO2_12_38_17
AAATAAACGTTACAAAAATAATTGCTATAACCCATATATTCATTCTTAAAATCCACATAATTAATAAGTCTCCAGCCTAAATTGTGATATATTCACTTTTTTTTAACACTTATGAATACTTTAAATATCTCTCTTCAAGACATCCTTTGTGCCATAAAAGACGCTATATCTCTGAACACCGTCTTATCTTCAACCGGGATTCTGTCTATAATTGTATAAGCCTGTTTAACTAAGTTTTCGGCATAATCCTGGGCATATTTAATGGCATTATATTTTTTGTAAATTTCTATTGCTGTTTTTATATCATTGTCTGTGGTTTCTGCTCTTGTCTTTAACATAATTCCACGTAGCGTTTTTTTATCATCCTCAGAAGCAACCTGCAGTGTATATGAATACAAGAAACTTGCCTTACCTTCT
>MHYY01000040.1:430-7500 GCA_001830285.1 Planctomycetes bacterium RIFCSPLOWO2_12_38_17
AAACTTGCCTTACCTTCTTTAATATCCGACCCTATCACCCCGCCCCGCCCCTTGCCATGAGTCAAATCTATTAAATCATCACGAATTTGAAATGCCGGTCCCATACTCTTACCAAGCATCCATATCATTTCCACAACCTGTTCAGAAACGCCTGATATAATAGCACCTCCAACCATACCACAGGCTAAGTAATAACCTGTCTTCAACTCAACCATTTTCATATATTCATCAACGGAATAATTTTTTGAGGCTCGTGCATTGATATCGAGCGCCTGTCCTTCCACCGTTTTTTCATAAGTCAAAGTAAGTACCTGCAACAGTTTTATCTTTTTATCCAAAGATACCGGACTTGTCAGGGTGCTTTTGTATGCACATGCAAGCAGATAATCACCGGCATTTACGGCGTTTGCAATACCATATTTTACCCATACAGTAGGTTGATCTCGCCTGATTGTATCTCCATCCTCGATATCGTCATGTATAAGAAACATATTATGCATTGCTTCTACCGCAAGGGCAAAATGAATCGCTTCTTCAGGATTCCCGCCTAAAGCCTTGCATGTAATCAGGCACAAGGCGGGCCTAACTCTCTTCCCCCCTGTTTGCATATGGTGCCATATCGGCTCACTTAAATAATTCTTTTTATCAGGAGGAATAATATTCTTCAACAATGCGTCAATCTTTGTACCGTATTCTTTGATAGATTCTTCTATCCCCACTAGTTTTACTTTTCCTTTAAAATAAATTAAGATAACTATAGGAGATAAATTTTTTCATTATATCTCATAAGTTCGTGGTTTAATCAAAACCATCCTATTTTAAACATAAACAACCTGTTATTCCCTGCCAATAAATTCGCATGTCCTTGTATCTACCTTAACCATTTCACCGTTATTAATAAACAATGGCACCTTTACAATAAGCCCTGTTTCTAATTTAGCGGTTTTATAAACATTGGTTACAGTATCACCCTTCTTACCAGGGTCGGTCTCAACAACTTTTAATGTAACAGATGTAGGCAGCTCAATTGATAGTGCCTTGCTCTCATAAAAAGCTATTCTTACCTGACTGTTTAAGACCAAATATTGAAGGGCATCCTCTACTACCTCTTTAGGTAATAATACCTGTTCATAATTTTCTGTATCCATAAAACAGTAATTATCACCTTCTCTGTAAAGATATTCCATGTTTCGGTAATCAAGGAATATGTTCTCTAATTTATCGGTGGAGCGAAACCGCTTTTGAACCACACTCCCCTGCTTCAAACTTTTCAGTTTCGCTTGCACCATACCACGCCAGTTACCCGGCGTTACATGCTGATAATCAACAACTAAATACAACTCACTATCAATCTTAATAACTATACCCCTTTTAATTTCTGTGGCGCTAACCAAGTTACAACTCCCTTTTAATAAAAATATTTATAGAAATTCTGCCATTACCGTATCCGCAACAAACAATCCCTTATCTGTAAGCTTTAAAGTTTCATTATCGTAGCTAATTAAACCATCTTCAACCAATCTGTTTATCAGTCTTCCAAATCTATCGTATATTTTATATCCGAATCTGTCATGGAAATCTTTATCTGATATACCCTGACGCAATCGTAAATTCATTATAACAGTCTCAGATGCAAAATGTTCATGTTGTAAACATTCACTAAAAGTCTTAATATTTCTACCTTCATTTATCCCTTCTATATATTGATATACATCTCTAATATTGGATGTCCTTAAACCGTCAACAAAAGAAAACGCACCTGCACCAACACCCGCATAACCCTCATTTCTCCAATATATGTAATTGTGAAGGCATTCATATCCATCTTTGGCAAAGTTAGAAATTTCATAGTGATTGTAACCACTATCAGTTAAGTAGCCAATGGCTGTTTTATACATTTCCAATTCAACACATTCATCCAATTTCTTTACATTGCCGTTAACCCAATTCCTCCTTAATGGAGTCCCTTCTTCATAAGTAAGCGCATAAATTGATAAATGTTTAGGATTCAATTCAATGACAGTTCTTAAATCGCTTTCCCAATCACCAAAGGACTGCTCAGGGCATCCAAAAATCAAATCAATATTAATATTATCGAAACCAACATTTCTCAACAAATTAAAAGCATTTATTGCATCATTACCAGAATGAATCCTTCCGAGAAAATTTAACTGTTTATCATTAAACGACTGGATTCCCAAACTGACGCGAGTCACTAAATATTCTTTCAATAGTCTGACTTTATTTGACGTCAGAGTCCCTGGATTTGCTTCAATTGTAAACTCTTTTATTTCTGATGCCTGCACACAGCTAACAACATTGTTCAGAAGTTTTCCTAATTGTGCCTCAGTTAACACACTTGGCGTTCCACCGCCGATATAAATTGTATTAAACACATATCTGCCATTTAAGGAATTTAATTCCTTGTTAATTGCATCAAGATATTGGTCTATCGTTTTCGTGTTAGATACAACAGAATTAAAATCGCAGTAAACACATTTTTTTATACAAAATGGTATGTGTATATAAAGGGCATTTACTTTGATATCTTTCATACTCAATTAAAACGCTACTTATTGAAAAAGTTCTTTATTTATAACTCTTTTGTAATAGCTCAATCTTGCTTCAGGATTTTCCAACAGACCTTTAAATCTTTTACTTAGGTCTTTATATACAAGTTTAACAGGTATCTCCTTGACCTTCAAACAATGTTTCCACGCCTGTATCCATAGCTGTAACGGCATACCATAGCCAGATTCAGTCAGATGCAATACCTTCAATTTATCAACCTTGTATGCCTTAAAACCACAAAATGAATCTGTCAAATTAAAGCCAGTTATTTGATTTAATATTTCAGTAACCTCTTTATTGACATAATAACGTTCCTGCGGAACTTCTTTATCTAGCTTTACTGGAAATAAATAGCGTGTTCCTGACAATATATCATAATCATTAAAAGGAATTTTGTTTAGGAGCAAGGGGATTTCTTCAGGTTCATGTTGTCCATCACTATCAATTGTAATTAAGTAATCGTAATTTTTAATAATTGCAAATTCAAATGCATCTATAATTGTTTTGCCGTAGCCATAATTTCGCGAATGCACAATTGAATATACATTGCCAACTGCCTTAAGATTATTACCAATGCCTACTGTTGAGCCGTCATCAACCACCAATACATCAGTATTATATTTTCTAACTCGCTTTATAATATCTGTCGCATCTGCTTCATTAAAAACAGGAATGGCTATAAGTACTTTCTGCCCTTGCATTCTAAGAATTCACACTCATTTTTAATGCTTCAACTGTATTCCTCAGCAACATGACGACAGTTACAGGTCCAACACCTCCTGGCACGGGAGTTATATAAGAAGCAATCTCCTTTGCAGTAGCAAATTCAACATCACCTACAGTCTTCATTTTTGGCTTACCGCTTGTCGGATTAATAACCGGGTTTCCACTATCATCAAGTTCCTTAACACGATTAATTCCCACGTCAATGACAATGGCGCCGGGTTTTATCATATCTCCTTTAACCATCTCCGGTTTCCCGATTGCAGCAACCAGAATATCAGCCCTTCTTGTCTTGGCAGAAAGGTCTTTAGTACCAGAATGGCACACAGTGGGTGTCGTGGATAAATCCAGCAGCAATAAACTAACTGGTTTTCCTACTATAGCGCTCCGACCAACAATCGCCGCCTCTTTACCTTTTAGTTCTACACCTATTGATTTAATAAGCTCAACAGCCGCCATTGCAGTACATGGTACCAGTCTTGTATTCCCATAAACAAGTTCGCCCATATTAACTGGATTCATTCCTTCCACATCTTTATGAGGGGCAATCAAAGTCTGAACCTTTTTTGCATTTATATTTTCTGGTAATGGCATTTGTAAAATTATACCAGTAACACTTGTATCGCTATTCAATTTTCTGATATGCTCTATTAATCTTTCTTCTTTTGTATCTGCCGGTAGTTCATCCAGCGTATATTTAATACCTATCGCCTCACATTGTTTTTGTTGATTTTGAACATATAGCCTCGAAGCAGCATTCTCCCCTACCTGAACAGCTTTCAAATGCGGACAAACCCCCTTCTTCTTTAACACATTAATATCTTCTATCAATTGTTTTCTTATTTTTTCTGCAACGGACTCTCCATCTATTATAATTGCTGACATAATTTGCCTCTTTAAATAGTTTTAAAATATTATTACTGTATGCATTATAAAGGGTTAAATTATAGATGATATTTTTACAAAATAGCAAGTAAAAACCAACTGCTATCAACCCTTTCAGTCAATATTAAAACATTGACACGAATTATTTTAACTGATAAAATCAGTAAAATTAAACTTTATGTTATCATTCTTGTATTTCTTGGAGAGATTTAAATTTTAAAGACACACCCTTTTTAAAACATATTTAAACAGAAACTTTCAGTATATTAATAGTTTACAACATTTAAATACTAAAGGTGAAATTTGAGAGTAATAGTCGCTAAAACTGCAGGATTTTGTATGGGTGTCCGACGAGCGATGGACATCCTTTTAGACGCAGCTAATGAAAAAAATGTTGATGGCAAGGTTTATACCGACGGCCCTTTAATCCATAACCCACAAGTACTCGAATATCTGGAAAAAAGAGGAATTAGTGTGGTTAATGGGCAAACTGACCTTTCCAAAAGTACAATAGTTATTAGAGCGCATGGCATTACACCTACACGCAGGAAAGAAATTGAGGATATGGGCGCAAAGGTATGTGATGCCACATGTCCGCATGTAATGAGGGTGCAATCTATAATCAAGAAATACGCAGCACAGGGCTATTCTACTATTATTGTTGGTGATAAAGGACACGCCGAGGTTGTTGGTTTATTGGGGTATGCTGAAGGCAAGGGGCATGTAGTACAGGAATTAGATGAAATTGAACAACTTCCTTCAATGGACAGGATATGTGTAGTTGCCCAGACAACCCAGGAAAAACGCATGTTTAATGAGGCCTTAGAACGAATTAAAAAGCGATATGCTAACTGTGTATCATTTGAGACTATTTGCAGCTCCACCTATAAACGTCAGGATGAAGTAATCAGCCTCAGCAAGTCTGTAGACGCCATGATTGTTGTTGGTGGTAGGGGAAGTGCAAACACAACACGACTCGTCAAGATATGTGAGTCACAGGGAACACCAACTTTACATATTGAAACAGATGCTGAGCTTAACTTTGATAAACTTAAAGATTTTGACACTGTTGGAGTAACAGCCGGCGCTTCTACACCCAACTGGATGATAAAGAGGGTTGTTGAAAAAGTACATTCATATAAAGTAGGTACATACGGCAAACTTTTATACTACCTCAAAAGCATTGCAAGCTTTTTTATTGGAAGTTGTACTTATGTTGGATTCGGCGCAGCCAGTTTAAGTTTTGCAAGCGCATCTTTGCTTGGAGTCAAACCAAGATTAAGCTTTTGCATTATAGCGGCGCTTTTTATCTTCTCCATGCAAGTACTTAATCATTTTGCAAACAAAGAAGCCGTGGCTTTAAATGAACCTGCAAGGGCAAGATTTTATGAAAGAAAACAATCCCTTTTTGTTGGACTCGGTATTGCAGGTGCAGTAATTTCTTTTATTCTTGGATTCATACTCAGCAAATCAATATTTTTCTGTATATTTCTTGCAAGTCTTTTCGGCATCTTCTACCGTTTAGAAATAATTCCGAAGAGCTTATCTAGTATTATGCGTTATAGAAGTCTTGAACAAATACCAGGCTCAAAAGAAATCTTTTACAGCATTGCCTGGGCTGTAAGCACGGTATTGATACCTTTTCTTGGAACTACTAAAAAATTTATACCATCACTTGCAATTGCGATTGCATTTGTATTCAGTCTATCATTTATCAGGGCTGTAGTTCTTGATATAAGGGACATTCAGGGAGATCGCATTCTGGGAAAAGAAACTATTCCAATAGCCATTGGAAAGGAAAAAACAAAAAAATTACTTTTCTTCATTACTGTCTCGATTGCAATATTGTTATCAGTAAGCACACTCCTGGGATGGACTACAACTCTTGGTTACTACTTACTACCATGTATTGCATACGCCGGCGCTTATCAATATATGTTTCAGAAACGCATCGTGTCTGAAGGTTTATTACTTGAAACTATAGCAGATTTTAACTTTATACTAGCTGGAATTATTGCATTTTTCTGGCAAACGAATATCTTTTAATTTAAAAACATGGAAGAAAAAAAACACGGTGTATTTAGCCAACTGAAAAAAGACGTCAGGAAAAGATTAATAACGGGTTTACTATTAATTCTACCCGTATATGTTACCTTTTTTGTGGTAAAATTCCTTTTCGGCTTTGTAGGAGGCACGCTCGCTCCAGTTATCAAGAAATTATTGCAATTTTTAGGAGTTGCCTTACCAAAGACCACACTTGATGAATTCATTATAACATTTTTTGGGCTTATTCTTACATTTATAGCATTGTATTTCATTGGTATATTTGCGGCAAATGTGGTCGGCAAATTTTTTATACATTACTTCGAAAACCTTTTAACAAAGACTCCAATCGTAAAAAGTATATATTCGTCGGTAAAACAAATTATACACGCAGTAAGCTTGCCAGGCAAGCAATCATTTAAACGGGTAGTCCTTGTTGATTTTCCACGTGAAGGTACAAAATCTATCGGATTCGTTACCGGTGATATAAGTTATAATAATAAAGAAAAGTTGATATGCGTATTTATCCCGACCACACCAAATCCAACGACGGGATTTTTAATATATCTTCCTGAAACTGCGGTTACCGATACCAATCTGACGATAGAAGATGCATTTAAAACGCTCTTTTCTGCTGGTCTTTTGACACCAAAAGATTTATTTGCGTCACTTAAGACAGAACAAACTCAAGCTTCCAATTGATACTGACGCTTACTTATTGCTTTTACATTTTATCTGAACGATATAATATATCCTCGGGAGTGCATGTCGGCTGGTGTCGGCGACGGACTTCAAATCCGGTCTGTCCCGCTTTAGTGGGATAGGTGGGTTCGATTCCCACACGCTCC
>MHYY01000041.1 GCA_001830285.1 Planctomycetes bacterium RIFCSPLOWO2_12_38_17
CTATCTCCTGTTCAATCCTTGCCTTTTCAAACATGTTAATTTCGTTATATATCTTTGCCAGATTAAAATGATAACGTGAGTCATTGGGATTTAAAGTAATTGCGTTGTTGAGTTCTTCGATAGCAGCGGTTACATGACCATTCTTGAAAAGTAAAATTCCTAAATTATTATGTGTATCACTATTTTTTGGCTCGATATTTAAGGCACTTTTATATTCCCTGATAGAATTATCATACAAGCCTTTTTCTGCATACGCATAACCGAGATTATAATGAGCGGTAGGATAATTATATTTTACTTCTGATGCCTTTGTTATGGCAATATTAAATTCGTCAATTGCTTTATCAACAAGACCTTTTTTGAGATATTCTTTGCCAATGTTGTTATGTGTAGTAAAACCGCAAGATGTATTGGATACAGTATAAGACCATAGTGTCTTATCGTCATACCATTTTCTGTTGTGTTTTATAGTAGAGGAAAAGTAAAAAAGGAGTAGTGTTAATAAACATATTATTGAAATGTAACGATAATTATTGGCAAGGGATCTTTGTATTTTAAGAATGACTATTCCAAGAAATATACAGAATCCAATAGAAGGTAAATATAAATACCTTTCTGCCATAATATTACCAATGGGTACAATGTTCATTACAGGTACTAATGTTATGAATACCCAAAGAATTGGGAAGGCTGTGTTTTTTTGTTTTCGAAATAGTTTATAAATGATAATAGTGATGCAAATTAAAGAAGCAAGAGATGGGAGAAATGTTTGGCTGATTAAAGAAGATTCTAATGTGACATGATAGTCGGGATTAAGTATAACAGGAAAGAACAATAACTTTACATAGGATGCTATGACTTTCGGCATGGTGAGTATGTTAATTGCTATACTATTTCCTGGGTAAGTTATATTTTCGATACCGCTTCTTAAGAAAAAAAGTCTTGTGAAAATATAGAACACACTAACTAATACAAATCCTGAATAATATTTTAGAATTCTTGTTTTAAGGTTAATTTCGGATTGTGGAAGAAGTATGTCCATGACAAAAATGATTAATGGCAAAGAAATGGCCAATTCTTTAGAAAGCAGAGAAAGGCAATACGTAATGAGTGTGATTATGTAAAATATGTTTTTGCGTTTTGATGTATGCAGTTTTCCGTAAAGGAGTAAACTTGTTATAAAAAAAGTAGTGCATAGTAAATCCTCTCGGAATCCCGCTGAATTTACTGATTCTGTGAGTATAGGATGAGATGTAAACAACAGGCAAGAAATTATGGCAAGTTTTATATTGTGTGTTATTTTAAGAATGAAGAAAAATATTAAAGTAGTATTTAAAGTGTGAATTAGTAGATTTGTTAAATGAAATCCGAATGGGGTATGTTGCCATATAGCGTTATCTATAAAATAAGATAAGGTAACAAGCGGACGATAACTAAGTTCTTTTGATATATCAAAATAATTCTGGTTGAAAAGCGCTGGAAAGTATTTAAAGTCCTTTATGAATGAATTATTCACAATGACTGTAAAATCATCATAAGCAAATTGATTGGTTACAGCGTTTAGATATGTTAAAAATGATGTGATTGATATAATGAGAGGAAATAAGATACGATAATTTCTTGTTATGTTATACGATTTATTAAAGGCATTATTTTGAGGTTCCATTTATTTACGTTGTTTATGCCCTTGGGTGTGTCCTGTCGTATACCTGCTTTAGTTTTTCCGTTGTTATGTGGGTATATATTTGAGTTGTAGAAAGGTTGGCATGTCCAAGAAGTTCCTGCACAGAACGTAAATCAGCGCCTCTATCTAAAAGGTGTGTTGCGAAGCTGTGTCTGAATACATGTGGAGAAATTTTCAGATTCATTCCAGCCTTTTTAATATATTTTTCAATCATCCTTGCTACACTGCGCACGGAAAGACGACCACCGCGATTGTTCAAAAAGAGCGCATTGTTATTTTTAGTTAAAATATGTGATTCTGTTTCTGTGTTTCTTTTATCAAGATACAATTGTATAGCGTTTAAGGCGTGTTTCCCTATAGGTTGTAAACGCTCTTTTTTCCCTTTTCCCCTGACCTTGATAACATCATTCTGAAAATTCACATTTGTAATATTTAAACCAACGAGTTCACTTACCCGGATACCTGTGCTATAAAGGGTTTCCATGATAGCGCTATCGCGGAGGCCTGATAATGTATTTGTATCTGGTGTTTTCAGAATTGCTTCGACTTCGTTGATACTCATAAACTTCGGGAGTTTTTTCCCAAGTTTTGGAGTCCTGATATTTTCTACCGGGCTAAATTCCAATATACCTTCACGGCACAGGAATTTGTAAAGAGACCTTATTGTTACAAACTTTCTTGCTATTGTAGTTTTTGTATATGCGTGTTTTTTTTGGAATGCAAGAAATTTACGCAAAAGTAAACGGTTAACATCCTTGAGGTCACAACAACCCTCCGTCTTAAGAAATGAAAGGTATTGATTCAAGTCATTTCGATATGCTCTTAATGTTTGCAGTGAAAAATTTTTGTCGTGTTCAATATGTACAAGATATTTGTTAATATATTCTTGCATGGATAAAGTTTAAAAACTAGCCCTATAGAGTAGATGTATAAAAAAGAAATTAAGAGCAAAACATTCCATCGTTTCACCAAAGAGCTTGTAATGGTTGTTTTGTATTTAATTTATAAATTAACACACACGTATTTAAATGACAAGGATAAAAATGGCTTCTTAAAAGCCATGGAACGGTTGATTTACCTTGACAAAGATTTATACCACATCTAGAATTTGAAAATTGGAATGTTATGTTGTTCCTATTAAGAAGTTTATCCAGCACTTTAAGGATAAAAATCAGTATTAGGGTAATTTTGGATGGATTTAACAAGTCCCTTGGAAGGTAAAATTATTGTTCGTGAGATAAACGGCGCTTGTCTGCCTATAGAGGCATTTCCCAGATTTGTTTCACAAAATAATTTATTTTTTCTTGACAGCGCCTTACAGATAAAGGGAATTGCGCGGTATTCGTTTCTTGGTTTTAATCCTTTTTTAATAATAAAAACGAAGCATCGTAAGGTTACGGTGATATGTGGAGAAGAATTAACTGAATTTGAAGGAAATCCATTCGAAGCCTTCAGAAGTATCTTAAGACGTTTTAAAATAAAAGACGCAGAAAAGGCGCCCATTCCTTTTCAATGTGGGGCAGTTGGATATTTTAGCTACGATTTATGCCATTTTATAGAAAAATTGCCGAATAAGTCGGTAGATGATTTATATCTACCAGACATTTATTTTGGGTTTTATGATGCTATTATTTCATATGATAATTTTCTTGGTAAGTGTTACGTAATAGGAATAGAATCCGATGGGAATAGTACAATAAAAGATAGGATGAACCAAATAGTTGATGTGCTGTGTGAAAAGCTTGATGTTTGCGACGAATCTCTTGGTTATAAACAAACTCAGTGGATATCTGAGACACCTTTAAAGTTCAACTTCGCAAAAGACCAATATATCAATGCAATCAGGCGTATTAAAGACTATATTGCATCAGGGGATGTTTATCAGGTCAATCTTTCACAAAGAATAGAAACCAAGGTTGATATTCCTTCCTATGAGCTTTACAAAATATTGCGTTTGATGAATCCAGCCCCTTTTTCGTGTTATTTGAAATTTGACGATATCGCTGTTGTTAGTTCTTCGCCAGAAAGATTTCTTAATGTAACTGGCAGACACGTTCAGACTCGGCCAATTAAGGGTACACGACCGCGTGGAGAAGATACTGTTGCTGATGAAGTTATGAAACATGCATTGTTAACTAGTCCAAAAGACGATGCAGAGCTTACTATGATTATTGATTTGGAACGCAACGATCTTGGCCGCGTATGTGACTATGGTTCTGTTAAAGTAGTAGAAAAGAAAGTGCTGGAAAGTTTTTCTACAGTACATCACCTCGTTTCAACGGTCGAAGGCAACCTGCATGAAAGGCACGACTTAATAGATTTACTCAAGGCTACTTTCCCCGGAGGTTCTATTACTGGTGCGCCTAAAATAAGAGCCATGCAGATAATTGACGAACTTGAACTCACAAAACGAAGTGTTTATACAGGTTCTATTGGTTATATAGGGTTTAACGGAAATGCAGACTTGAACATTGCCATTCGTACATTTATTATGAAAGGCAGTAATGTGTATTTTCAGGTTGGCAGCGGTATTGTGGCTGATTCAAATGAATATGAAGAGTATGAAGAAACTATGCATAAAGCAAAGGCACTTATAGAGTCGTTGAAACCATGTCTTACTTTATCTTCTTAAATGGTAAAATTGTCGAAGGGACAGATAGTCACTTAAGCACTATAGATCGAGGCTTTCTTTACGGTGATGGTCTGTTTGAGACTATCAGGACATATAATAAAAAACCTTTTCGACTCGAAGACCATGTTGTACGCCTTTCAAATTCTGCTCGTTTTCTGGAAATTCCTTTTAATTATACAGTACAACAAATTTCTGAGATTCTTGAAGAGCTTCTTATCAGGAATGATTTGAATAATGCCTATGTCAGGATGACTTTATCACGGGGCGCTGGAGTTAATGGATTTTTCCCTGCAGGGAAATGTGCGCCCACATTTATTGTGTGTACAAAACCGCTTGTTAGTTATCCATTGTCATTGTATGAAACAGGTATGCTGCTTATTACGTCCAGTATCCGCAGGAGCACAACATGTCCTATTTCAAATCATAAGACGTTGAATTTTTTAACCAATTATATTATTAAAAAAGAGGCGATGGAACGCGCAGCGCATGATGCAATTATTCTGAATACCAACGATTACGTAACAGAATGTACCGTAAGTAATATTTTTATAGTAGAAGGCAGAACTGTTTTGACACCGTCAATTAATGCCTGTATTCTTCAGGGGATTACACGAAAAGTCGTTTTAGAATTATGTAAGGCAAAAGATATTAGCATATCAGAGGAGGTTTTTAACTTAAAAAAAGTATTAGGAGCTGATGAAGTTTTTATTACCAACTCTATTATGGAAATCATGCCGGTTTCAAGAATTGACGGAAAGCCAATTGGGAAAAGTATCCCGGGAACTATAACAAAGCTTCTGCAGAACGAGTATAAGGCGTTGACTCGTTTTCAATAGATAAAACCCATAGAGATCTTTGGTTGTTATGCTATGAAGACAGTATGTTTGCCAGTATCCTTGACATTAAAAGCACAAGGGAATATATTAAATACATGATTTATAAGTTAGATTTAATATGAAAGGATAAGACGTGTGGGATTATTCTGATAAAGTTAAAGATCATTTCTTCCGTCCAAGGAATGTTGGAGAGATTGAAAATCCTGATGCAGTAGGCGAGGTGGGAAGTCTGGCGTGCGGCGATGCATTGAAATTAATGCTTAAATTAGATACTGCAGAACGCATAATTGATGTGAAATTCAAGACATTCGGATGCGGAAGCGCTATTGCGTCTGCAAGCGCCTTAACAGAGATGATTATTGGAAAAACGCTGGATCAAGCTGCAAAGATTACAGATAATGATATTGCAGAGTATCTTGATGGATTACCTGAGCAAAAGATGCATTGTTCTGTTATGGGACGGGAAGCGTTAGAGGCTGCTATTGCCAATTATCGAGGATTAAAAATTGAAAAACCGGTAGAAGAAGGAACTATTGTTTGTAAGTGCTTTGGTGTGACTGATAATAAGATTGCACATGAGGTCAGGGAACATAAATTAAATACTATTGAACAGGTTACAAATTATTGTAAGGCGGGTGGCGGGTGCCAATCCTGTCATCCACAAATTCAGGCAATAATAGATGAAGTATGGCATAAAGAGAAAGAAAAGGCAATGATTGAAGCGTCAAGAAAACCAGTAAAAAGGTTGACAAATATTCAAAAAATGAAGTTGGTACAGGAAACAATAGAGAAGGTTATTCGGCCGACACTTAAATTCGACGGCGGTGATATTGAATTAATAGATATAGATGGCGATAGGGTTATGGTTTCCTTCAGGGGAAGTTGTTCGGAGTGTCCGAGTTCGAAGGTTACTCTAAAATCTACTGTGGAAGCAAAATTGAGGGAGCTTGTTACAGATACGATAATTGTTGAGGAGGTGGTTTCATGAAGGTTGTATATACAGATAATAACGCAACAACAAAAGTTGCAACTGAAGTTGTAGATGCTATGACGCCTTATTTCACAGAGTACTATGGTAATCCTTCAAGCATGCATACCTTCGGCGGTCAGGTGGCGAAGAAGATTGATTTTGCAAGACAGCAGATAGCTGAACTGATTGGCGCTAATCCGGATGAAATTGTATTTACCAGTTGTGGTACTGAAAGTGATAATACAGCTATATGGGGGGTACTCAGGGCAAATCCACACAAGAGGCATATTGTAACTTCAAGGGTTGAACATCCAGCTATTTATAATTTATGCAAATATCTAGCGCAGAATGGCTACCATGTGACTGAAATTGGTGTTGATAGTCATGGTATGATTGATTTGAGCGAGTTATCCGATGCAGTAAGAGAAGACACTGCGGTAGTGTCTATAATGTATGCGAATAATGAGACAGGTGTTGTTTTCCCTATTGAAGAAATAGGCGCTATTGTGAAGCAACGGGGGTCTATGTTGCATACAGATGCTGTCCAGGCAGTAGGTAAATTACCAATTAATCTTTCAAAAAGTACAATAGACCTTTTAACCCTTTCCGGGCATAAGCTACATGCGCCTAAAGGTATTGGCGCTTTATTTATCCGAAAAGGGACTACATTTACTCCATTTATTATTGGCGGACATCAGGAAAAGAACCGGCGTGGCGGGACAGAGAATGTTCCTTCAATTATCGGACTTGGTAAGGCATGTGAACTTGCAAAGAAATATGTTAACGAAGAGCAGACCCGTATAAAGCAATTAAGGGATAAGCTAGAAACTGAAATACTTAAGAGGGCGCCGGATACAAGAGTTAACGGACATAAAGCCAGTCGTCTTCCAAACACCACAAATTTGAGTTTTGAATTTGTCGAGGGTGAGGCTATTCTATTGTTGTTAAATGAAAAGGGGATTTGTGCGTCGTCCGGTTCTGCTTGTACTTCAGGTTCGCTCGAACCTTCTCATGTACTCAGAGCAATGGGTGTTCCATTTACAGCAGTTCATGGTTCTGTAAGGTTGAGCTTGAGCCGATATAATACTGCTGATGAAATTGATTACATTATTGAACATCTCCCTCCAATTATTAGAAGATTGAGGGAAATATCTCCATATGGAAGGGAAACAAAAGTTAAAGGACAAACGTCTACTGTATCTGCGCGGTTATAAATGAAGAAGTGAATCTATAATCACGCCGATAACTAGCATATAAATTTACTGATGAGGGTTGTAACCAAGATGGATAAATTTTCTGGTGTTGTTTGAGGTTATCCCAAAAGTATAATTTTGGAATTGGATTTTATTGATATAATCAAAAATTGAAGGAACACTTTATTTTCCCTTCTAGAAAGAGGGGATTAAAGTGGTGTGTAAACTTGTTCTTAACACCCCCCAGCTCCTCTTAATAGAGGGGAGTATAATCATTGCTACTTTTTTGAACAGTTCCTACTATCGAAGTGATGTTATTTTTCCTTTGTCTTAATAACAACGTATCTAGAAAACTCGCCTCGTTTTACCAATAAAAGAATATCTTTTTCTTTACTTCCTTCACTTAATGCCTTCTTAAATTCAGAAACATTGCTAATCTTTTTTCTGTTCACCTCTTTGATTATGTCTCCTTCTCTCACATCGGCTGTCGCAGCGGTGCTTCCAGGTTGTACCTCAGTGACAATCACACCGCTGTCCTCTTCAACACCTAAATTTCTGGCTAATTCCTTTGTTAGATTTTGTACAGTCATTCCAAGGTCTTTTGTTGAAGGCGAAGCGCCCGGTCCAGCTGCAAATAAATCCGCTGGTTGTTCGCCAATTTTTACTGTTAACTCTTGTTCTTTGCCATCTCTAAGGATTTTAATTTTTACTTTTTTACCAACCTCTGTCTGAGCGACAACATTACGAAGGTGGTTAACATCTCGGACAGGTTTGCCATCGTATTCAATTACAATATCGCCGCCTTGAAGACCCGCTTCCCTTGCCGGGGAACTATCATTGACATCACTTACAAGAACGCCTTCAGTCACAGAAACATCAAATTTTTTTGCCAGTGCGGGATCAATGTCCTGAATTACAACACCTAACCAACCTCTCGTAACTTTGCCCTTTTCAACAAGGTCTCTCATAATGGTTTTAACCATGTTGATTGGTATGGCGAATCCAATGCCCTGATAACCGCCGCTTCTTGTGTATATAGCGGTGTTAATGCCAATGATTTCACCTCGGATGTTGACAAGCGGTCCTCCGCTATTTCCAGGATTGATAGCGGCATCTGTTTGAATCATATCTTCATATTGTGCAACACCTACATTTGCCCTTCCTGTGGCGCTGATTACACCGATAGAAACTGTTTGAGACAGGCCGAATGGATTACCAATAGCAATTGCCCACTGGCCGACCTTAATTGCATCTGAATCACCAAGTTTTGCAGTAGGTAAATTCTTACCTTCTATCTTTACTATAGCTATATCTGTTTGTGGGTCGGTACCCATTACCTTTCCGTCAAATTCCCTGCGATCACCTAAAGTGATTTGCAGCTCATCTGCGTCTTCTACAACATGATTGTTTGTAATTATATATCCCTTTTCACTATCAATGATTACACCTGAGCCGAGTCCCTGAATCTTATATTCACCTTCAGGGAATCTTGGTCTGAAAAATTTGTCAAAAAAATCATTGCCAAAAAAATCCCTGAATTGCTCGAATGGGTCAGCCCCTTCTTCGTCTTCGGGTCCTGGTCTGGGTTGTGAATGGAAACGGTCGTTTGGCATTTGTCTTTGTCTCTGTTGGCTATGTTTAAATGTTTTAACCGATGTGATAGAAACAACGGCTGGCTTGATCTGATCGACGACACGTTCAAATACTTTTTCAAATTGTAAGGCGGCTGTTAACTCATCGCTATTTGTCTGTTTTTCTGTAGCGTACAGTTCTGCTTCGAATGGTAGATAAATACCGATTCCTGTAAATAGGGAAACGGAAAGTAAATAACCAGGTATAAATTTATGTAATTTCTTAAACATGGTTGTAAAACTCCTTAAAGTAATGATTAGTATATTAAATTTGTCGCATTTTATTCTGGATATAAATTTTTGTCAATACAAATAAGATTGTGAATATTCTTGTGTTATACTTGCAATTTATTTTTGTGTTGATAAAATAATTTTAAATTCACAAAACTCTAAAAGGCTTAAGAATTATAAGAGATAGCTAATTTTCTTTGTAAACAGGTATTCAGAAATATTTGTTCCATAAAAAATATGATATGGAAAGGATATCTAAACCTTGAATAAAAAATATTTATTTACCGCCGTTGTACTAACTGTAATTATTTTACAGGGTATTGTGTTTTCTTCTGATGTTTACTTTAAGCATCAGGAAATAAAGTCACAGATTATAAAGGCAATAGAGGACTCTAAAGAGTCAATTGACATTGCAGTATCGCATATTGATTCAAGTGACATTTTGGGGTTTTTGGTTAAAGCAAAGGAACGAGGTGTAACTATAAGAATTGTGGTAGATAGAAGATATGCTTTAAAGAAGGGGCCGTTTTCTATTCTTTGTAAGAATAACGAATTTCAAATTAAGATATTGAGACGTAAAGAGACGCTGCGCGGTAGTTTTGCCATTTTTGACAGCAAGTTATTAACAACAGGGTCATATTGCTGGGGTGAAAATACCGGTAGATCTTACCTGGATCAGACTGTTTTTACAGATGAAGCAAAGTTGTTAGTAAAATATCAAAAGGAATTTGATCTTCTTTTCCATGAAGGAATGAAATCTGGAGTTAAACTAGTTCCTTATTCTAAAAAGGAAGTATCTCATGAGATTGTTGTGGAAAGATTGGAAGAGGCCAAAAAAATATCACCAAATATTATTTCTGGAAAGCAAATTATTGCGTCAAACTATGGTTTTACGATTACTGAGAATCCCTATGGTTACATTGATATGAATTTTGATGAGTTTAATAGTATATTCGGAATGGCAAGTGATCTCTCAGACGAACAAAAGGAGAATCTGTGGAGTAAATGTGTGGGCAGAAAAGTAAAATGGAATGGTAATGTGAATTATATTGGTTGGACATTGTTAACAGGTTGGATGATGAGTGTTACGCATGGTGATACCGGTGTTGAGATAAAGTTAGATTCGGCAAATAAGTCACATTTTTCAAGTGTAAAATATGGCAATACTGTAACGTATACTGGAAGTCTTGATTCTAGAGTGACAAGGATTTTTCCATACAAGCTGACAGATGGTGATGTGCTTGATATTGAGAATACAGCGCCAAGACAGTTGAGTTATGATGAATTAATAGAATGTCCAGATATTGTGCCTATTTCACAAGGGCCCAAAAAGGTCTTTATAGTGGAAACTTTTGAAGACATGGATAATATCTTTGGTAAAGGCAGTAAATTATTAGAAGCAGAAAAAGACGAGACATGGGAAAAATACGAAGGTAAATATGTCACGTGGACTGGGCAAATTGTTTATAAAAATATAAATGTTGCATCCGGTTTAAGAGTTGGAATGACACAGAAAGAAAGCGGGGATGTGGAGCTTAAAATCAATTTAGCCAAAAAAGACAAAGTGTTGCAATTCAAGGATGGTGAAACTGTAGTTTATTCAGGAAGGCTAAAATCAAGACGTGGAAGTAATACGCCATATATGTTAGAAGATGGTGATATTGTAAGTTTTAAATAGCAAGATAAAAAACATTCATTGACATTTTTGTTATAGTGTTTTTGTATTTATCTGTTAATTGGTTTTCTAATCCTGTCATGTTAGAAAGGGGTTGCTGACTTTATTTCGCTTTAGAGCGAAGGGAGGCGTGGTCATGGTCAGAAAAGTGATGGGTATAATAATTGTATTTTTTATTGCTTTTATTGGATTAAAGGGGATGTCGTTTGCGGCTGACAGTTATGAATCGGCAGTTAGCGACGGGAATGTTTTTGTCCGTAAACAAATGTATCAGGAAGCCCTCGATGCCTATGAAGATGCTGTTCGGTTGAAACCGAACGCCTTTGAGGCGTGGTATAATAAAGGGCTTGTACTTGATTATTTAGGTAGATTTATGGATGCCGTTGAATCATTTGAAAGGGCCGCACAATATAAACAGGATTATTACGAGGCGTGGTATATGAAAGGAAGGTCCTTAGACCATGCTGGTAAGTATGAAGAGGCAATTAAGGCATTTAATAAGGCAATTGAGATAAAACCCGATTATTTTGTGGCGTTGTACAACAAGGGTAACGTACTAGACCACATTGGAGAGCTAGATGCGGCTGTTGAGACATACGACCGTATTATAAAACTGAAACCCGATGCTTATGATGCATGGAATAATAAAGGCTTGACCCTTGCTAAGGTTCCAAACAGGCGAAATGAGGCATTGGAGTCATATGACAAGGCAATTGCAATAAATCCACAATATTATGAGGCATGGATTAATAAGGGAAATTGTTTTGTCAGATTACGCAAGTATAAAGAAGCGGTTGATGCATATGACAAGGCAATCGAAATAAAGCCTACTGAACATGCTGCATGGGCAGACAAAGGGTTTACACTTGCAGATTTAGGCAAACATGAAGAAGCTGTAAAGGCTTTCGATAAAGCCATAGAACTTAAGCCTGATTCCTATGCCGCATGGAATGGTAAGGGGCTTGCGCTTGATGCCTTGGGTAGATATGAAGAAGCCCTTGTGGCATATGGGAAGACTATTGAAATACAACCCGATTCTTACGGTGCATGGACAAATAAAGGATTGGCTCTATCCAAGATTGGAAAGCATATTGAAGCTGTGGCTGCATACGAAAAGTCCCTGCAGATTCAGCCTGATTCTTATGAAACGATTACAAATAAAGGCGGTGAGCTTTTTCAACTTGGTAAATATGAGGAGGCAATAAAGGCATTTGAAGGCGCCATAAAATTGAAATCTGATTATCCACAGGTTTGGAATGCAAAGGGATTGGCGCTTTTGCGGTTAGGTAGATTTATGGAGGCAGTAAAGTCGTTTGATAAAGTAGCTCAGATAATAACAGAAGAAGAAGCCACAAGCATTCCCAGACAGGCAAAGATTAGATTTGAAGCGCTGAGTAATAAAGGTCTTGCGCTTGTACAGTTAAAGAATTATGAAGAGGCAATTAAGGCATTTGATAAGGCCTTGAATTTAAAATCAGATGCCTTTAGTTTATGGATAAATAAAGGACTAGCTCTTTTAGAATTGGAAAAACACCAGGAGGCATTAGACGCCTTTAGTAAGGCAACGACATTAAGCGGAAATATACATGAGGCGTGGAATTTTAAGGGTTATGTATTTGAAGAAATGGGAAAACAGCTGGAGGCGCTTGATGCTTATGATAAGGCAATCCAAACTAAGCCTGATTTTATTGAAGCATTGAATAATAAAGGGCTTTTGTTAGATTTTATGGGAAAGCACGGCGAGGCAATTGAGATTTATGACAAAGCATTAAAGATAAAACCTGATTTTGATGTTGCGTGGTTTAATAAGGCATGCGCATATGCCTTACTTCAGAATAAGGAGGGTACCCTGAGTTCTTTGAGTAAGGCTATAGAATTAAATCCCAGATATAAAACTATAGCGAAGAATAATCCTGATTTTTTAGCTCTTAAGGGTACTGAGGAATTTGAAAAAATTATAAGTAAATAAAGGCTCTCAATGGTTTTTATTAGATTGATTAGTCAATGACCAGTATATTGGAATCTTTAGTATTAGATTATTTTGGTATAATTCGGGCTGATGTAATTGTTCAAATTAAAGCTTCTGAAAAGTTAGTTTTAAAATCTTCTTCGTTTCAGGTGTAACCTTAACCTTATTATCAATGCACACGCCAATAACCCATATGGGTTGATCGTTCATTACAACAACTGGAATTGCATTACGTTGCTGAGCCGGGATTTTTTTATCTATAAATATGTCTTTTAGTTTTTTATGCCCCTTTGTACCCAAAGGCGAAATTGCATCACCGTCTTTACGCCCTCTTACAGATATAGGCAAGGTAATTCTTCCAAGATCCAGAATCTCTTCATTTTTTGTCTTTATTCTTTTGTATTCATCTAATGATAAATTTTGCACATCTGAAATTTCAGCTGTTAGTTGGCCTGAAGGGTAAATTGGTGTTATCCCAGGTATCTGAATGATAGTTTCAGGTATAGGTATAAAAGATTTCTGAAGAGGTGTTTTTCTGATATAAAGAATCCCTTTTTCATGCCACAAATGAAGTTTCCCTGGTAATTGGAATTGCCGTCCTTTACCCTTTTTTGATGTTTCTTCAATTATTTTAGTATAGTGTGCGTAGCTGAATTCTTTTAGTGGTATTTGCATTTCCATTAAAATTTCGTAGAAAATAAAATATTGTATTATTTTGGACTGTTTTGATAGAAGATGCGAGTTAATGATATATGAATCTTCAGCTCTTTTTATAATAACGGTTTCTAAGGTCTTTTTTGCTTCAGAAGATAGATATTTATTATTTATATTGAGGATTTGACTTAATTGTAAAAGTGTATTTCTAAAATTGGGGTTGTACTGGTTTTCAATTAATGGGATTAGTTCATGTCTTATTTTATTTCTAAGGTATTTCGTTTCATAGTTAGATGTATCTATTCTAAAATCTGCTTGTTCGTTTTTCAGATATTCGATAATTTCATTTCTCCAGGTATACAGAAGCGGGCGTATTAGTTGGGTTGATGAGTCTCCGGTAAGCTGGCGTTTTATTGGGATTCCTTCTAATCCTGATAAACCCGTTCCTCTTATTATTCTATGTAAAATGGTTTCTGCGTTGTCATCTGCCGTATGACCTAATGCCACAACAGAGGCATTGTAAGTTCTTGATGACTCAATAAAAAATTTGTATCTTTCACAGCGGGCAGCTTCTTCTATTGAACATTTAGTTTGTATGGCGATTTTATGAACATCCACATTTTTTAAAATAAATGGTAGGTGTAGTTCTTCTGATAGTTTCTGAATGAATAGGGCATCTTCTTCAGAGTCTTTTCCACGAAGTTGGTGATTTAAATGGGCTACGATAAGGTGCAAGTGGAGCCTTTTGTTTGTGTTAATGGCATAGAGGACTTTTAATAACGCAACTGAATCAGGTCCGCCAGATACACCAACTATTATCGTATCATTTGGGTTGATAAGATTATATTTATCAATAGTATTGAAGACATTGAAGGATAGTTTATTGAGCTGCATATTTAAAAACCGTTTTTATTTCCTATTTGAAATATATCTTGTTATTTTGAGTATGTCAAGTTTAGAAATAGATTGACTTTAGTTTGCTGGTTCGTAAAATATCCCTTGCCTCATAATATTGAGAAGTCCAGTTTTGAAGGATGTTCATGTAAATTATATGAAAAAGGTTACAGCCGCGTTCTTAGTTCTCATCCTTGTTGGGTTTATTTTTAATGTCTTCGTTGGTTGCGCAAAATCAAGAAAGGGGCGAAAGCTACCAATTAATGTTGCTGGAATTGAGCTGGAGGTTGAATTGGCAATAACGCCTGAAGAACTATCTACAGGTCTAATGTATCGTGACAGATTAGATGATAATCAAGGCATGTTATTTGTCTTTTCTGAAGAAAGAATTCTTTCTTTCTGGATGAAGGATACCCGTGTGCCTCTGTCTATAGCATTTATTAAAGCGAATGGTAGAATTATTCAAATTGAATCAATGAAACCATACAGCCTGGATTCTCACGTTTCAAAAGAAATGGTCAAATATGCATTAGAGATGAAAGACGGTTGGTTTGCAAATCATAAGGTAAAAGAAGGGGATATCGTTAAAATACCGCCTATCATGAATTGAAATAGATGTATACGGATGGGAAAAACTGAAAAGAAACACAATTGAGTGTGTGATTCATTCTTCAGATAATATAAAAATTTAACGTAGTGTTGCCCATGTATTTTTGCTTTTCATTGTAAGTTGTCTTTTGTGTCTTGGTATTGATACAATATTTTAGGCGGTAGAAATTCCTAAAATAGTCAGGAATTTGATATGCCACGTATAATTAGTGTTATTAATGAAGCAGATGGTTCGGAAATGGTACTCATACCAAGTGGAGAATTTATCATGGGTGAAGAGAGAACCGTTGTGAATGTGAACGCTTTTTATATTGATATGTTTCCAATAACCAATTCTCAATATAAAAAATTTATTGAGATTACAGGCATAAGAGAGCCTTTTTTTTGGGATGATGAGCGCTTTAATAAACCATTGCAACCGGTTGTTGGTGTAAGCTGGAATGATGCGGTTGCTTATGCTAAGTGGGCGGGCAAACGACTACCGAAAGAGATTGAGTGGGAAAAAGCAGCGCGTGGAGTTGACGGCCGGGAATATCCGTGGGGAAATACTCAGCCTGATAATACAAAGGCAGTCTATAACTTGGATCCAAATAAAGGAGCACCTGCGCCTATAGGTAACCGAAAGGAGGGCGCAAGTCCTTATGGTTGTTTTGATATGGCAGGAAACGTGTGGGAATGGTGTGAGGATTGGTATGAAGAAGGGAAATTCAGGGTAGTCAGGGGTGGTTCATGGGTAAATCATCACTACATCCTCAGGAGTGCTTATAGAAGCTGCAGTTATCCCGAGGGTAGAGATAATAATGTTGGTTTCCGATGTGTTAAACAAAGTAAATAATTATCTTTTTTTGATACCCAGTGATTCTAGTGTAAGTTGAATATCGTATTTCCCAATAAATTTGAATTCCTCATCGAAAACCTTCTTCATGTCATAGTTATTTTTAAAATCATCCAAAGAATCTTTATCGGTTTTTCCCATCAAACCGCTTTCCACTAAATTAAACACTATATTCCCAAAATCTATGTCCTGATTTATACCCCATTGTTCGAACACTGTTAGTGTCATAAAACCGAACTGCTTTATGGCATACTGCTTGATCCCTTCCATAAGCTGTTTCCCGGTTACATGGCGGTCAACATCTGTAGTTTTATGTTGGTTTTTACCAAGCATATTTGTTGTATAGTCGAGTGCTTCGAATATAAATTGATATGCTTGCAGTGAGTAACGTGCGTCTTTTTTAATAATTTCTTTAATCTTATTCCGTGAATTTAACATAACGTTTCTCCGTATGTTAATTATTAAAATTTCTGATATAATAAATTTATTATTTATATCTAATCAATTACAGGTATGACATTGACATTTAAACATGTCGTCTTTTTATACAAATCCTGTATTTAATTTTTCTAGCGATCGCATATATTTGTTCACTGTACTGTGACAGTATGCTCGATTCTGGGAAACAGTGGTTTATCCTTTTTAACCTCAGTGCCTTTTTTTATCCTTTCTCTGATATCAAAACATATATGTTGGTCATCTTCTTTTATACCAATTTGGCGTTGAATTTCAGCCGCAGTTTTTGGCATAAAAGGATAAATAAATATAGAGATATTTCTTAGCGCCTTAATTAAAGTAGAAATAACTTTAGCAAGTTGTGGTTTGGAATTTGAAGATTTTGCAAGCGCCCACGGTTTACTATCTTCTATGAATTTATTAATATAGTTTATAAATTCCCAGATGATTTCCAATGCCTTGCTAAATTGCAGTTCGTCCATTTCATTAATCATTCTGTTATTAGTTTCCTGCGAGAGTTTTTCTATCTCTTCTTCTGGGACACTGTCATCAGGAACAATTCCATTAAAATATTTTTCAACCATCGTTAGCGTTCGTTGTAATAGATTGCCAAGGTCGTTGCCGAGGTCGGAATTTATTCTTTGTATAAGGGCACTGTAAGAAAAATTTCCATCGAGACCAAAGGGTACTTCTCTGAGTAAAAAATATCTGTAGGCATCACTGCCATACAATTGGATGATATTTAATGGGTCTATTGCGTTTCCCAGCGATTTTGATATTTTTTGACCTTCAATTGTCCACCAGCCATGTGCAAAAATCTTAAATGGCAGGTCTATTTTCAGGGACATCAGTATTGCAGGCCAGATAACACCATGAAACCACAGGATTTCTTTGCCAATAATGTGAACATTTGCAGGCCAGTATTTTTTAAATTTTCCCATGTCGTCGTCGTAACCTAATGCTGTGATATAGTTCATGAGTGCATCAATCCAAACGTATATAGTATGACTAGGGTCAGTAGGAACCTGAATTCCCCATTCTACTGCTGAACGGCTAATGCTTATGTCATCAACTTTGGATTTTATCCTATGTAGTAACTCATTTCTTCTCGGTTCTGGTTGTATGAAATTTGGATGTTTTTCATAAAACGCAAGAAGGTCTTTTTGGTATTTGGATAATCTGAAAAAATAATTATTTTCCTTTACTTTTTCAGCATTTCGCTTACATTCCGGGCATTTATTGTCTTCAAGTTGTGATTCTATCCAGAAGCTTTCGCATGGGATACAATACCAACCTTCATATTCGCCGAGGTATATGTCTCCGTTTTCAAAGATTCGCTGAAATATTTTTTTTACTCGAAGGCAATGGAGTTCATCTGTCGTACGAATGAAGCCATCGTTGGAAATGTCAAGTTTATTCCATAATTCTTTAAATTTATTTACTACATTGTTGGCATATTCAATGGGTGTTTTGTTACATGCCTGTGCTGCTTTTTGAATCTTTTGTCCATGTTCGTCAGTGCCTGTTAAGAAAAACACATCAAACCCCTTTGTTCTTTTATAGCGAGCCATTACATCCGCTGCAATGGTGGTGTAAGAATGCCCTATATGGGGGACATCGTTAACATAGTATATGGGCGTGGTTAAGTAAAAGGAGTGTTTATTCAAGTTTGCAATCCTTCCCTTCACAATCCCTATCACAATCAGTTTCTTTTTGTTGTAAAGGTTCTCTTACTGTGTCTAGTATATTGCAGACTGGTACATTTAAAACATTTCCATTTTCAAGTTCAATTGTAACTTGCTGTTGTAATATATCATAGTTTATAACCTCTCCTGTACCAATTGCTGTTTTGACAACGGAACCCTTTTTTGGTAAATTGAATTTTAGTTCTTCATAGATTCTATCTTCGTATCGCAAACAACACATGAGACGACCACACCTTCCCGATATTTTTGAAGGGTCTAATGTGGCTTTCTGGTTTTTTGCCATTTTCATAGTCACAGGTTCAAGATTTTTTAAGAAAGACCTGCAGCACAACTCTCTTCCGCAGTGTTCGTAATCAGCCAGTAGCCTGGCTTCATCTCTGACACCGATTTGTTTCATTTCTATCCTTGCCTGATATTCTTTAGCAAGGTCTTTTACAAGTTCTCTGAAGTCAACACGTCCGTTGGCAAGAAAGTAAAATATGATCTTTTTTGTTCCAAATAAATGTTCTACACTTGCTAATTTCATCGTAAGTTTGTGTTCTTTTATCTTTTTTTGGCAGAATTTAAATTCAACAGGGATTAGCTCTTTGTCTATTTTCTTCTGTTTCTCTTTGTCATCGGTAGTTGCTTTACGTAGAATTTCCCCGAGATTTTCCACCGGTTCATCATCAGGGATTTCTTTGACTTTTGCAATGATTTCGCCGAATTCTATACCACGGTTAGAACGTATTATAACATGGTCGCCACTTCTAATGGAATTGAATGTCGCTATAAAATCGGAGGTATTTCTTAAGACACCGTATCGGACAGTTAAAATTTGTCGCATGGAGGTTTATTAAATGTGAGATAATAAATGTAGCTAAAATTTTGCATTGTGAATTTTTAAAGATATTATCAATTATATTATGTATTGTCAAGTTTAACGTTGATGTATGTAATATCTTATAAGAATTAAACTTGCATTATTAATATAAATTATTATATTATAAATATATTAAATTAGCATATTACATATAATTAATTAAGCTATCTTTTTTAAATTTTTTATTATTTTCATGGTTAATATTAGCTAATAATTAATAATTGTTTCCTGGTTTTGAAATTGGGGTTAAGTTGTATTATGTCACTGCCAGTTAAGACGATATTGATTTCTTTAATTGTGGGCATGTTTCTTTTTACGACTGACAAGAAACTAATTGCTCAGGATTCGTCCACTAAATTAAATATGCTGGAGATAGTTATATCAAATCTAATTGCAAGGGTGGAGGTTTTAGAAAAACGTGTTAGCGAATTAGAAAAAGGTAGGGGTGTTTCATCCGGAATCTTAAAACAACAAAAAAAGGAAATTGCTGATAAAGAACCTGCAAAATTTTTATCAATGAGCGGATTTGAGGATATTGGCAGGGGATTTTTTACTAAAAACGTACGTTTTAATCAATTTGGCAATAATGTACTTTTTACTGGAGAGATGGCTAATAAATCAGATAAGAACTATCGTTTTGCAAAGTTTAAATTAGAGATATATGACGATAAGGATCTACTTATAAAAGAAGAAGAGTTTACGATCCCAGATATACCTAAAGATACTACAAGAAATTTTGAGGCGATGCTATTAGGTATTGGAATAAGTCTTATTCATAGGTATGTAATTAAAGGAGTTGATTGAAGCGGGAAGGGTAAAGTTTATTGTACGTTCTGTATTCCCTCCAAAAGAGGTAATCGTACAATAAAAAGTACTGAAAATTTAAATTTAATCAACCTGTACCTTTAAGTTAATAGTTAGAAGATTTGGAAATTTACTTGAGTTTTTTAATTGGGACCTATGGTGTACGTTTTAAATAATATAAGTAATTATTTGTATATAATTGTGACAATATTCAGTGTTACAATATGTAACACGCAATAAGCCTTATTAATATACGTTAATTGCATTCATTATAAATAAATTTTAAAAAATGCAACAATTTGTTGCACGTTAATAAAAAGCTGTTTTATAACATTCCTTCCTCTATCAGAAGGTCACATCTCCTCATATTATCAAATCTTATAACATTTTAGGGAATATAAAACTCTTCATAATGTAAATTGGTATAGTACCTGCTCATTTTAATCCAACACATTATGTATTCTTGATTGTTGGATTAAGGATATAAATTTGTTTGGTAAAATAACATTAATTTATAAGGGTCTTTATTGCGGGGCTTTTCTTCTCTATTCTTTGAGTTCCGCATGTTTAGAAAGGTCAGGGATTGTTACATTCCCCTGATCTTTCTGACAAATCTAAGTATTTTGGGATTAGAATATGGAATTTGCATTACAAATTTATCTTAAAGATTTAAGGAAAAATTCATTCCTCAAGACAGAAGAGGAACGAAAATTATTCAAGAAGGTTAACAAAGGGGATTCAAGGGCAAAGGATTCTATTGTAACATCTTATCTTCCGCTTGTGGTGAAGATAGCAGGCCGTTTTGCTCATTATGGAACGCCCATTGTTGATTTAATAAGCGAAGGTAATATTGGACTTATGCGAGCTGTCGAAAAGTTTGACTGTAAAATCAGTCATCAATTTGGTAAGTATGCTTCGTGGTGGATTAAGTGGTCTATTATAAGAGCACTAATCAATAGTTCAAAAACAATACAAATTCCTGTATATATGGCAGAAAGGGTTTCGAGGTGGAAGAAGGTTTCTTCAAGACTCATGAATCATTTGCAAAGACTTCCTGATAGAAGCGAGATTGCACAAGAACTAAAAGTTGATGATAAGCGGGCTCGTTGGATAGAAAGTGCAATAAAAAATACGTATTCTATAGATGATGTCTACCCTAATCATGAGAATGATTCAAGGGAATTGAGCGAGAATATACCAGATAATCGCGCAAAAATGCCTGAGGACGAATTTGTCGAGTCTTGCGATAAAAAAGAATTAAAAAGACTGCTGGAAATAATTGACCAGCGAGAGGCTTCTGTATTAAAGATGCGGTATGGTTTTGATAATTATGAGCCTATGACTTTGCGTGAAGTTAGTAAGAAACTCAGTATCAGCCGAGAGTGGGTCAGAAAGATTGAAAGAAAAGCCCTGACTAGGTTAAACAGGCTTATGACTCATAAAAAAGCTGTTTAAAAATTCAATTCATATCCTACTGTTGGTACCCAATCTGCCCTTAATCCATCCTCATTTACAGGTATCTGTACATTGGCGAACACAAGCATTCCCATGCGTGGACTCCATTTAAACCCTGTGGAATAATCAATAATGTCGTTTCCTGTCTCTGATTTTTCCATCTTGTGACTGCCTACAATATCAAGTGCAACTGAGAAGTGGTTATTACCCTTGCCAAATCCGTAGTCCGTACCAGCAATGTATACGATTCTATCCCATCCTTCACTGCCGCTGTTGAATTCATATCCAATGTTTGTATGTGGAGTAAGACGACCAATGTTTTTTGAAATTATAAAAAAGGGTTTTATACTGGTCCGGCCTGTTCCCAGGAGATCATCGTCATCACCCGTTTGCAGTTTTATATCAATTGCCGGAGAGAAATCTATCCACGTGGATTTAAATAAACTATATTTGCTTCTAAGCAATATATCACCTATACCTGTAGATGCGCCAGAAACGGAATCTCTTATTGTGTCTCCGGAATCAAGACTGTAGCCAAGTGTATTGCCTTCTTCGCTTTTTTCTGTAGTACGATTCAAAATCGTTGCAGTACTGTCTACATCAAGTTGTACCTGCATGATAGGTATAAGGATGGAAAAGTCCCAATTATCTGTTATTCCATAAGTGCCGTAAAAGGAAAACAAATTAGTTTTTATGTTTACGTCAAAATCCATTTTCAGCAAGTTGGTATCTTTTTGTTCCTCGTCTAATAACACTATAGATTCTATGTTATCGAGGTCTTCGCCCTGTATAGAGGAATAATTAATATATGTGTATGAAAAACCAAAGTTAATTTTTCCTCTCCCAAGTGTATTTGCGCGTTCGGCGAAAATGGGGCCGAGGCTGTCTGTAGTTCTTGTAAATACCTCTAGTTCACTATCATATTGAAAAGTAAATCCACCTCCTGTTGTGCTAACTGGGAACGATCCCTTTTCAGAGTTTAATTCTGAATTTAAATCCTGAATTTCTATAGATGAATCTAGCGGTATGAAGACAGTTTTTACAACGTCTACGCCGCCAGTAGGTCTTTCCTTTTCAAACGTACTTGTTACCGGGACGCCATTTCCACCATATAATGTTGTTATTATGTCAGATAAACCTGTAGCGAAACTATTATATTTTGCGATGGAAATTGTTAATAAAATAACTGCGATGATAAGTGAATATTTTGCTATTGAACCTTTCATATCTTCTTAGAACTGAGTTTATTTTAGTACAGCTATGGTTTACTAATTTAAGAAGAATTGATTTAAAACAAAATTCTTCGGTTCATTCTAGTATATTTTTCTAAGATTAGAAAATAAGCATAGTTGAAGGAATTTGAACAATCGAAAGATTGATTGAATTAAGTTGGGTTAAGAATACCACTAAGTGAAAGTATAAAGCAAGAGTTTTCTTGTTTTAAAACAATCAAGGTGTATATCAAAGATTACTATTTGGGAATAATATAATAAATAAGATAAAAACCAGGTCATTTTTATAGGGTCGGCTGCAAATTATGATTCTTATTGGGTGCCTTCAACGATGACAAATACCATTTCAAAATGAAAATCATTTGATTAATACCGCATGCCTGATATAATTTCGCTTTGAGATGGTATTATTAAAAGTTACAAGATAGGTATTAATATTTTTCGGAGATTTTTATTCATGTCGGAAAAAAGGGAAAAGGTAGTACTTGCATACTCAGGAGGTTTGGATACCTCTGTTGCAATAAAATGGATTCCTGAAAAATATAACATGGATGTTATAACAGTAACAATTGACCTTGGTGCGGTAAAGGATCTGGAGGGAATTAGGCAAAAGGCATTGGAAATAGGGGCAAAGAAGGCTATTGTTGTTGATGCAAAAGAGACATTTGTAAAATATTTTATATATCCTGCTTTACGGGCAGGCGCTTTATATGAGGGGGTTTATCCTCTGGCAACTGCACTTGGAAGACCTTTAATCGCAAAATTACTGGCAGATGTGGCGCATGAGGAAAAGGCTGACGCCGTTGCTCATGGTTGCACAGGCAAAGGGAATGACCAGGTACGATTGGATGTGTCCTTAAATGTTTTAAATCCAAATTTGCAGATTATTGCACCTGTACGAGAGTGGAGAATGACTCGCGATGAAGAGATTAAATATGCAGAGGAGCACAATATTCCAGTAGAAGCGAAAATTAAAAGCCCATACAGTACGGATGAGAATCTCTGGGGTAGGAGTATTGAGTGCGGTGTATTAGAAGACCCATGGGCTGAACCGCCGGAAGAGGTTTATAAATGGACAAAAAATGCAAAGGAGACCCCGGATGAACCCGAGTACTTGGAGATACATTTTGATAGAGGTATTCCTGTGGCTATTAATAATGAGGAGATGGACGGAATAACAATTATTAATACATTAAATGCAAGAGGCGGGAAACATGGTGTCGGTCGTATTGACCATTTGGAAAATCGGCTTGTAGGTATCAAATCAAGAGAAATTTACGAGGCGCCCGCGGCTAATATATTGCATACAGCGCACAGGGCGCTCGAAGGTATGATTATGACAAAGGACGCATTGAGATTTAAGGAGACTGTATCTACACAATATGCAGATTTGATTTATAATGGACTCTGGTTTTCGGCATTTCATCAGGATTTGGTGGCTTATGTTACGAGCAGTCAACGTATCATGAATGGCACAATTCGTGTAAGACTATCCAAAGGTACATGCACTGTGGTTGGCCGTAAATCGCCTTTGTCACTTTATAGTGAGAAATTAGCTACATATCAAAAAGAAGATACATTTGATCATTCTGCATCTGTTGGATTTATTAAAATATATGGTTTACAAGTGAAAATACAGGCACAGAAGCAAATGGATGTCCTTGTTGGCAGGGAGACGCTGCAACTTGATTCTATAATGCCGCCAAAGCTAAAACCTGTTAAGGCTTCGGAGAAGTAATATGGATTGCAAGTATTTTAAGTTTTTGATTTCGAAGGATTCCGTGATATGAATAATTTAGCGCCATTGGGATTGTAATAAAATTCTTTAAATAAGAAAGCCCGATGATAATTATTTCAATGCTACCTTAATCTTTTTATATATTTAAAGGGTGTCTTTTAAAAAAGTAAAAACACCATGAGTCGTTTTTAGTTAATTTTCGCATTTGCTATTGTTGCGATAGTAGTGCGTAAAATTGTATAAAAAGGTGAAGTAATGAAAGTGCTACTTTTATTCCCTCCATCATGGCATCCTTCCCAGCCATATTTAAGCTTACCTTCACTTACTGCATTTTTACGGGAGAATGGTGTTTCAAATGTTCTGCAAAGAGATTTGAATATTGAATTGCTTGATATACTCCTTACCAGAAAGAAGTGTCTTGAGTTTTATCAAAAAATTATTAACAAATTGAAGGATATTGACAGAGATTCTAAATATTATGAGGAAAATCAGGAAAAACGGCTGATACTGGTCAACGCATTGGAAATAATTCCTGAGATGGCAGACAAAGTTGAGCGTGCAAAAAATGTCTTGAGGACCGATGATTTCTACGACCTGGAAAAATATGTTGACAGTGTTAATATAATTAACGACTCGCTGAAATGTATGTCTGCTTTATACTATCCTTCATTGATGACAGCAGTTAATAATGACATGAGATATTCTGTATATTCTTCGAAGGAAATTTTTATGGCGCTGGATGATCAAGAAGAAAACATTTTCTTAAATCTTTATAAAGAGCATATATTACCTTCAATTCTGGAATATTCTCCAGATTTGCTTGGTATTTCTATTACAAATACTTCACAGATTATTCCGGGGTTAACCCTTGCAAAGTTGGTAAAAAAGCAAAACGAAACAATCTATATTACAATTGGAGGAAGTGTTTTTACAAAATTGACTGAGAATATAAAAAATATAGAGGGATTGTTTTCCATAGTTGATAGCTTCATTGTTTTTGAAGGAGAACATGCCCTTCTGGAACTGGTGACACAGATAGATAGGGAAAAGGATTTTAAGAAAGTTCCTAATTTAATTTACAGAGAAAATAATACTACGAAAGTTAATGAGCCTTTTTATGTAGAAGATTTAAATGCCCTGCCAACGCCTGATTTTGAAGATTTTCCTTTAGGACTCTATTTTGCACCTTCATCTGTCTTACCGATACAAACATCAAGAGGTTGTTATTACAGAAAATGTACCTTCTGCAACCTGCATCTCGACCATAGAAATTTTCGTTTGAGACACACTGATTTGCTTATGAAAGATATCCAGACACTTTCGCAAAAGTACAATACTTCGTACTTCTTTTTTACTGATGAATCTGTCCCGGTAAATAAACTCAGGGAGGTATCCCGTTGTTTGATAGAAAATAAGTGGGATATAAAGTGGATGGGAGGGGTTCGATTTGAGAATTCTTTAGATAAATCGTTGTTGGAAAATATGTCAAAATCAGGGTGTTTGAAGCTTGTGTTTGGTCTTGAGTCTTACAATCAACGCATATTGAATTTAATGAAGAAGGGGACAAGGACAGATATTATGAAAAGAATATTAGACGACTGTCTGGAGCTAGATATAGCATTTCATCTTTATACAATTGTCGGATTCCCAACTGAAACTGAGGTAGAGGCAATGGAAACATTGGAGTTTGTACTACAGGAAAAATTTCTCTCTTCGCATGGTTATTCCTGTTTACCGTCTCTTTTTGGGATGGAAAAGGATTCTCCAATTACTCACAATCCAAAAGAATATGGCTTAAAGAGCATTATGGCGCCAAAGGCTGAAGATATGGGGTTGGGTTACTATTATGAAGTTGAGCATGGTATGACACCTGAAGAAAGTAACAGAATGTATGACTATGTAATAGGTAAATTGAGCGAAGAATTATGTCCCTTTCCATATAATTATTCAATGTCTGACGGATTGTTATATATTACGAGGTCGAAGCAAAAAAGTTACAACCCAGCAGTACCGGTATAAAACATGTTCAATTATAAAAATTATTATCAATTGTATTTAATTTATTAGTTTGTCTATGAGAAGACTTTTATACTTACCGAACATATTTCCGTTAAAATCCATTAAAAACAGGTTGATAGTTATTTTTTTGATATGTTCGTTTACTCCGTTGTTATTGTTACGTTTCATGGCGTTTCCCAAAGCACAAAAGGATCTGGAAGAAGCGCTGATAAGAAATTTAGAAGGTGTGATGCAAAAGCAGGCAGAAATTGTAAAGATGTGGTTTGAGGAACGGAAGCACGATGCAAAGATTGTTAGTAGAAATCTTTCAGCCGTGATGGGAAAAAGCGTAAGCGAAAAAGACACTAACACCGTGAGGTTGAATAACTTTGCTGAAATGATTAGAAATGAATATGGTTATAAGGGGGTAAGTATTACTTCAAGCGATGGCACAACACTTGTATCTGCAGAAAATGAGTCTAGAGGCGCCAACCTGATAGGCTATGATTATTGTAGAGAGGCTTTGAATGGGAAAATCTTTATATCAGGTATTCAGCGGGATTTTAGTGCTGTAGTGGATAATATTGAAAGTGTAGGTTATCCAATAATGTTTTTGTCTGCACCTTTAACAGATACTAACGAAACCACAATAGGTGCAATTATTCTCAGGGTAAATACAGCGCCTCTTAGCGGGATTATGAAGACGGCTAAACTTGGAAGAACTGGGGAAACATTTCTTATAAACAAAGAAGGTTTTATGTTAACAGAGTCACGGTTTTCAGATGCTTTGAGAAATGGGGGCATTATTAAACGAAATACCGCCCTTGAATTAAGGGTGTTGAATCCTCGTACAGGAAAGCTTACAGAAGGCGCTCAAAAATGTCTGAGTGGTAAAGATGGCTATGATGCGGAAGGTTATATGAATTACGATGGTAATATTGTTCTGGGTGCTTGGTGCTGGATTCCAGAGTATGATTGTGGCTTGGTTGCGCAAATAGATATTAGGGAAGGATATGGCGCTGCTTACAGCTTGAAAAGGTTTGTACTCTCCATGCTTCTGGTTCTTGCGTTTCCATTGACATTAATTGCGTTTTACTTTGGCAGGAGAATTTCAGCCCCAATTCTGGATATGACTGAAATAACAAAAAGAATTGCTGGTGGAGATTTGGGGCAAAGAGTAAAAACAAGCGATAAAAAGGACGAGATTAATGAATTAGCACAGGCGTTTAATGTAATGACAGAGTCCCTGGAAGAAAAGACTATTAAATTAAGAAATTATACAACTGACCTTGAAAAGATAGTAAAAGAAAGAACTCTTAAATTGCAGGAAACATCTAACTTTTTAAATAGTATCTTGGCAGGTTCAACAGAGTATTCAATAATTGCAGAGGATTTAAATGGCAATATCCTGGAGTTTAACAAGGGGGCAAGTCTTATTTATGGATATAATCCTGAAGAAGTGGTTGGTGTTGCCAACGTTAGAATACTTCACACATACGAAGATGTTAGGTTAGGAAATGTTGAAAAGATATTAGAGATTGCCCGTGGAACAGGCCGTTATGAAGGTGAGGTAATGAGAAGGAGAAAAAACGGCGAAATTTTTCCAGTTCATGTGACATTCACTCTCAGGCGCGATGAAAATGGCCAACCCATAGGTTTTGTTGTGATATCAAAAGATATTACAAAAGAAAAGTTGGTGGAACTTGAAAAAGATATTGTAAATAGTATAAACAAAGCGATTGCATCAGGGCTTGATATTAGAGATGTTTACAAAAACATCTATTTTGAATTAAGGCGTATGATTGATATTTCATGGTTGGGTGTATCGTGCCTTATAGAGGGTGCTGAAATAACTGAAGATTCCGATATTGTTGAAGGGGTATTATTTACAGATTTATGGATAAACAAGACACAACATGGTATTTATGCTATGCCTCATGGTATTGCATATGAAAAGGGTGTACCAGTTTTTGTATCGGATACTCTGGAGAAAAAATATCCAATTGATCAGGATTTATACGAAAAGGAGATACGTTCTTATCTCTGTTACCCTCTAAAATCAAAAGGAATTACTATCGGAACTGTTACACTGGGAAGTAGAAAAAAGGATGCATTCAGAGAGATACATTTTGGATTATTGAATCAAATTACCCCACAGTTGGCAATTGCTGTTGAAAATACAAGGCTTTTTGTGTCCATAAGAGAATCTGAAGAAAAGTACAGGGATTTAGTAGAAAACGCACCGGAAATGATACATGAGATGGATCCAAGAGGAAAATTTATCAACGTTAATAGAACAGAGTTGGATAAATTAGGTTATTCATTGAAGAAAATGAAGCAAATGACCCTTGAAGATATTGTGCCAGCGAAGTACAAGGATGATATAAAGCGATATATTCAACGTGTAATACATAAAGGAAGCGGAGAGTTGGAAATAGTGTTCCTTACAAAATTGGGAAAGGAAATCAATGTAGAGATTAATGGGACGGCACTTTATAATAAGACGGGAGAGTGTGTTTGTACAAGGGCATTTGTACGTGACATTACAGAACGAAAGCGGATGGAAGAACAGGTGCGCAGGTCAGAAAAACTGGCGTCTATGGGTGAGCTGGCTGCTGCAATTGCCCATGAAATAAGAAACCCTTTGGGGGCAATATGTAATTCAATTGGAATTTTAGATGCACATTTAAAACTAAACGGACAGGACAAGGTTTTATTAGAGATGATTATTGGACAATCAGAGAGATTAGACAGGATTATAAGTAGTTTCTTAACCTTTGCTCATCCAAGAGAGCCTTCTTTTTCTTTACAGGATATTAAGGACGTAATTAAAAATACTATTTTTCTTCTCGAACAAGACAACCGATTTACAGATAAGATTGAGGTTAAAGAAACTTATGAGAGCATATTGCCGAAAGTGTTCATTGATCCTGATTTGATTCATCAAGTGTTATGGAATTTGTTTGTGAATTCACTTGATGCTATGCCACATGGTGGACAAATTAGAATTATGGTAAGAAAGGCAACCCTGTTTTTAAGGGACGCAGTAGAAATTGTAATTTCCGATACCGGCATGGGCATACCGCCTCATACGCTTGATAAAATATTCGAGCCTTTTTATACTACAAAAACCGAGGGAACTGGGCTGGGTCTCGCAATGGTACAGCGCATTATTGATGACCACGGTGGAACGGTTGACGTTAAGAGTAAGGAAGAGAATGGAACAACATTTTTTATAAAACTTCCTGTTGGGAATGAGAAATGGGTTGAACAGGGTGGTCTTTTAGTGGGTTAGTGAAGAATGGACGAAAATAAAATTCTTATTGTGGAAGATCAGGATGCTATGCGGGAATCCCTTGTTATAGCTTTCAGAGACGAGGGATATCAGGTCGAGGGCGTTGCAAGTGGAGAGGAAGCGATTCAAAAATTGAGTAATGATGTTTATGACCTGATTATTACAGACCTCAAAATGAAAAAAGTTGATGGCTTAGAGGTACTGAAGGCAGCAAAGACTGCAAACACAGCATCAGAAGTAGTGCTTATTACAGCTTATGGCACTATCAGCACAGCCGTTCAGGCGATTAGAGACGGGGCGTACGATTACGTGACAAAACCCTTTCGTCACCATGAAATCCTAAAAGTTGCCAAAAAAGCCATTGAAAAGAAAAACCTAAAGGACAGAGTTAAATACCTTGAAGGTGAAATTCGTGATAAATATAGATTTGAAGGCGTTGTAAGCAATTCTAATGCAATGCTTGAAGTTCTTAAAGTTACAGCCCATGTATGCCATACAGATAGCACCGTGCTTATTACAGGTGAAAGCGGTACCGGTAAGGAGTTAATTGCGAGGGCAATTCATTATAACAGTCCTAGGAAAGATGCCCCGTTTGTCGTAATTAACTGTGGCGCATTACCTGAAAATTTACAGGAAAGTGAATTGTTCGGGCATGTAAGAGGCTCTTTTACAGGGGCGATTAAGGATAAGGTGGGATTATTTCAACATGCACAAAAGGGGACTATCCTGCTTGATGAAATCGGTGAGACCCTGCCTTCAACACAGGTAAAACTTTTGCGTTTTTTACAGGATGGAGAGATACGTCCTGTTGGAGGTAACAAACCAATATATGTGGACACAAGAATCATTGCTGCTACAAATGAAAATTTAGAAAAAGCAGTTGAGTCTGGGAGATTTAGGAAAGACCTCTTTTATCGAATTAATGTAATACGTGTTCATCTTCCTTCCCTTAGAGAACGGAGAGAGGATATACCTCTTTTGATAGACTATTTTTTGAAAAAGTTTTCAGACAAACTAGAAAAGGCGAACAAGACATTTTCTAAAGAGGCAATGCATGTACTGGCTAACTACGATTGGCCTGGTAATATTAGGGAATTACAAAATGTGGTAGAAAGAGTGGTTGCACTGTCAAAGAATGAGATAATAGGTGTTGACGAGCTTCCAATCCCTGTAGAAGAGCTTGCAGCGCTTAATAAAAAACCATTTGAGCAGGAGAAGAAAAAATCTTTTATTGTTACAACGCTTGCAGAACAGGAAAAAAATGCCATTATTGATGCGCTGAATAAATACGGGGGCAATCAAACAAAAGTTGCTCAGACACTTGGGATATCCACAACAACACTCTGGAGAAAAATCAAGAAATACAGGATAAAACCTCAGCATGAAATTTCAGATGACGTGGGGAATTAATTTCATCTCGAAATCACAATATATGCTAATTGCAAATTTATTTGGTTCTTTTGATTTTATGTATAGTTAAGGCTAGATTAATAGAAGAAGATGATAATGAAATTATGTTCATTTAGTACTTGATTATTGGGTCCTGAAAAATTGAGAGAATCTGCTATTATAGTTTAAATAAAAAAATTGCTTAAAATCTCTCTACGTATTTCGCTAGAATTTATATTGACTTTTGAGCCGTACTACAGCGACATGAGAGGGCCGTTAACCGCATATTTTTTAAGTGTGTTTGTGGTTATTTTGTGGAAGAAAAGACTATGTTTTAACGGGTACAAAAAAGAAATCGCCTGACTCGTGTCCATCAAAGCTTATAGGTGCATATTGCGGGATCTGCTCTATCATTGCAACTGAGGTATAATAGGTAACTCGAGCTGATACTTCCTTGCCCGAATGTTGCCCTTCGATAATATCGTTATTTTAATACATCCAGAAATGCTTTTGCAAGAATAGAGTGTTCACCGCTACCTTTTATCTATAGCGGATAATTGAGCTTGTAATCAAGGGATGTAATTTCACAATGAAACTACCATTGCATAATGTAATCTTTTTTGGCTGGATAAATTTGCCATGTTCGCGTGCTTACAAGTATTTTTGCTATTATTAAGATATTGAATGTTGACCAGTTATATAAAATAACAAGTGGTTTTTAACTTTTTATTCAAAGTTGGTATATTTTTCGTTTATATAAAAAGCAGTTAGTATGATTAACGTTACAAATTTTGTTAAAAAGGTGCAAGTAGGATGTTCAAAAGGCGGAAGCCTTTCGATGTTAAAAAGATTATAGATGTTAAATTTGATGTAAAAGCTGATTATGAAGAAAGAAATAGTGGCTGTATTGAGCGATTAATCGGTTTTTTTAGGGGATGTCCAAATAGGGAGAGGGGGAAAATGCAAATAATTGAGAAAGTTAATAATATTTGGAAAAAACTACCAAAGGCGCCGCATCCTGCAATACCGTCAAAGGAGGTGTGGCTTTCGCTTTGGGGGGCTTTACTGGGGGTTGGTTTTACAGCGTTGCTGGCTTTTCTATGGAAGTGTCCGATGTTGTTAGGACCTTTTGGCGCTTCTGCTGTGTTGATTTATGGCGCTTATAAGGCGCCGCTTGCACAACCCAGAAATGTACTATTGGGCCATTTTTTAGCCGCTTGTATTGGTGTGACAGTAAATGATTTCTTTGGTGCAACATACTGGTCTATTGCGCTTGGTGTTGCCCTTGCGCTTGTTCTAATGACGGTGACGTATTCGATACATCCGCCTGCAGGTGCTACCGCATATGTTGCAGTTCAAACAGCGGGTTTGGGTTCTGGGTATATGTTCATTTTAAATCCCGTACTTTTAGGCGCCTTTATTTTGTTATTAATTGGTGTAATTTTTAATAAACTTGGGAAAAGAGATTATCCGACACATTGGTGGTAAGGTTTATGCACAAGCATAGACATTCACGGACATGGACTTACCATATTTAATAATTTACGGAGAGGGAAATGTATATCTCGATTAAAAATCGGCTTATTTTTCTGTTGATTGCATTTACTTTGTTACCTTTTGTTTTATTACGTATTGTAGCTTATCCAAGGATACAGTCAGACCTACAGGAAGTTTTGATACGAAATCTTGATGGTATTGGGCATAAACAGGCAGAGTTAGTAACCAGTTGGATTAATGAAAGGATGAAAAATACCCGTGTCGTTGCAAATAATCCATTAATGATTAAATGTGCAAGGATTACAAAGGATGATAAGGATTATCCGGATATAGTTCAGTATTTAAACGTTATAAAAACTGAATATGGATACAAAGGTGCTTTTGTCTGTAATGATAAAGGTGTAGTCACGATTGCTACAGTAGAAGAGGGTCTTGGGAATGATGTATCGCAGATGGACTATTTTAAACAGGCACTACAGGGAAGCACCTATATTTCAAGCGTTATTCCATCTGAGATTCCCATTGCAAATGAAGTTGGAGAGAAAGAACTGGGAATGCCTACCATGTTTGTTTCCTCTCCATTGAGAGATAGAGAGGGCATTATTGTTGGTGTTGTTGCATTGAGGATTGATGTTAATACGTTGAATGAATTGATGCTAAGTCTGAAATTGGGCAAGACAGGTGAAACGTATCTTGTAAATAATGAAGGGTACATGATCACAGAATCCAGATTCAACACGCATCTAAAAGAGATGGGACTGGTGAAGAAAAGATGCGCCCTTGAATTAAAGTTGATTAATAGAGAAACAGGCGAACTAACGGCTGGTATTAAACAATGCGTTGCCGGTAATAACGGTTTTGACGCAACTGGTTATAAAGACTACTCGGGTATAACAGTACTGGGTGTATGGCGCTGGTTACCAGAATTTAATTGGGGTGTGATTGCCGAGATTGATAAGGATGAAGGTTATGGTGCAGCCTATAATCTTAACTATATTGTAACTTCTGTTTTATTAGTAATTGCATTTCCTATAGTAATTGTTGCTTACTTTATAGGCAGAAAGATTTCATTGCCGATTATTAAATTAAGGGAAGTGACAGAAAAGATGGCATCTGGCGATTTGACTCAGAGGGTAGACATAAAGAGAGACGATGAAATTGGTGTTCTTGCAAATGCCTTCAACTCAATGGCAAAGTCCCTGGATGAAAAGACAAAGGAAATCGTAAATTCTGAAAAACGGTACCGCGATTTATTTAACTCCATAAAAGAGGGTGTTTATCAGTCAGAGCCTGGATATGAAGGTATATTTACATTTATCAATAAAGCAGGTGCTGAAATACTCGGATATAGCAGTCCCGAGGAGGTAATTGGTACGAAGGTTAAAAATATTTATGTAGACTCAGAGGATAGAAGACGTTTATGTGAGAAACTCGAAAAGGATGGCGTTTGGAGGGATT